>JAZNVE010000054.1:0-4011 GCA_045592665.1 Acutalibacteraceae bacterium | reverse complement strand
CGTCAAGCATCAAGCTTTGAAGTTCTTTAATAAGAACCTTGAAGGATTCAGGCACACCCGGAGTAGGGATGTTTTCACCCTTAACAATAGCCTCATAAGTTTTAACACGACCAACAACGTCGTCTGACTTAACAGTAAGGATTTCCTGAAGAGTATAAGCTGCACCGTAAGCTTCAAGTGCCCAAACTTCCATTTCACCGAAACGCTGACCACCGAACTGAGCTTTACCGCCCAAGGGCTGCTGGGTAACGAGTGAGTAAGGACCTGTTGAACGTGCGTGAATCTTATCATCAACAAGGTGATGAAGTTTAAGGTAATACATTATTCCGACTGTAACGGGGTTATCGAACTTTCTACCTGTTCTACCGTCAGTAAGCCATGTCTTACCGTCTGTTGAAAGGTTAGCTTCCTCAAGCATTTCACGGATGTCTTTTTCGTGAGCACCGTCAAATACGGGAGTCATAACCTTATAACCAAGAGCTCTTGCAGCGTAACCAAGGTGAACTTCAAGTACCTGACCGATGTTCATACGTGAGGGAACGCCCAAGGGGTTAAGAACGATGTCAAGAGGAGTACCATCGGGAAGGAAGGGCATATCCTCCTGAGGAAGAATACGGGAAACAACACCCTTGTTACCGTGACGACCCGCCATCTTATCGCCGACGCTGATTTTACGTTTCTGAGCGATATAACAACGAACAACTTTGTTAACACCGAGGTTAAGCTCGTCGCTGTTCTGTCTTGTAAATACTTCAACCTGAACAACAACGCCGTATTCACCGTGGGGAACTCTGAGAGATGAGTCTCTGACTTCACGAGCCTTTTCACCGAAGATAGCACGAAGAAGTCTCTCTTCGGGAGTGCATTCTGTTTCACCCTTGGGTGTAACCTTACCAACAAGGATGTCACCTGAATGAACTTCAGCACCGACTCTGATAATACCGTTTTCATCAAGGTTTGCAAGAGCATCTTCACCAACGTTGGGAATATCTCTTGTAATTTCTTCAGGTCCGAGCTTAGTATCTCTTGCTTCTACCTCATGTTCCTCAATGTGAACTGAAGTATAAACGTCATCACGAACCATTTTTTCGTTAAGAAGAACCGCGTCTTCATAGTTATAACCTTCCCAGGTCATAAAGCCTACGAGGGCATTCTTACCGAGTGAAATTTCACCCTGTGATGTAGCAGGACCGTCGGCAATAACGTCACCTGCTTTAATTTTCTCACCGATTTCAACAACGGGACGCTGGTTGATACAAGTACCCTGGTTAGAACGCATAAACTTAATAAGTTCGTAAACGTCTGTTTCACCGTTATCTGTGAGAATTTCAACTTTCTTAGCGCTTACTTTTGAAACTACACCGTCACGTTTTGCAAGTACAACAACACCACTATCAACTGCGGCTTTGTATTCCATACCTGTACCAACGATGGGAGATTCAGTTTTAAGAAGCGGAACAGCCTGACGCTGCATGTTTGAACCCATCAAAGCACGGTTTGCGTCGTCGTTTTCAAGGAAGGGAATCATTGCAGTAGCAACGGAAACAACCATCTTGGGTGAAACGTCCATATAGTCTGCCTGACTGGGGGGAACTTCACGGAATTCGTCGCGGTAACGTACAGTTACACGGTCATTCATAAAGAAGTTGTTTTCATCAAGGGGTTCGTTAGCCTGTGCAACGCAGTAATTATCCTCTACGTCAGCTGTCATATACTCAACTTCATCAAGAACCTTACCTGTTTTCTTGTCGATTTTACGGAAAGGTGCTTCAATGAAGCCGTATTTGTTAATTCTTGCAAATGTAGCAAGGTAAGAAATAAGACCGATGTTGGGACCTTCAGGAGTTTCAATGGGACACATTCTGCCGTAGTGGCTGTAATGAACGTCTCGAACTTCGAAACCTGCACGGTCACGGGAAAGACCGCCGGGACCCAATGCAGAAAGACGACGTTTATGGGTAAGCTCAGCAAGGGGGTTTGTCTGGTCCATAAACTGTGAAAGGGGTGATGAACCAAAGAACTCTTTGATAGCCGCCATAACGGGTCTGATATTAATAAGTGCTGCGGGAGTCGCCTTGTCGGGCTCCTGAGCCTGGAGTGTCATTCTTTCACGAACAACTCTTTCCATTCTGGTGAAACCGATTCTGAACTGGTTCTGAAGAAGCTCACCTACTGAACGGATACGACGGTTACCGAGATGGTCAATATCATCAACGTTACCAAGCTCGTTACCGAGACAGTTAAGGTAGTTAATTGATGCAAAAATATCATCAATAATAATGTGTTTAGGAATAAGGTCATCACAGCGAAGAGCCATCTGCTCAAGGAGAATTTCGGTATCGTCACCGTACTCCTCAATAATTTCTTTAAGCACGGAGAATCTTACCTTCTCGTTAATGGCAATTTCTTCAAGCTGCTCTCTTGTAACACCTTCAATGAAATCAAGGGGGTCAACCATATTGTTGGATATAACCTTAACAAGCTTACCTTCAATATCAAGAGTAACTTCCTTAACACCTGCGCGGTCGATTGTTTCAGCGAGCTCTGATGTAATCTTCTCCCCTGCTGCTACAAGAAGTTCGCCTGTGAAGGGACTGAAAACATCATTTGCGGAAACACCGCCCTCAATTCTGTCAACGAGAGCAAGTTTCTTATTATATTTGTATCTACCAACTCTTGAGATATCGTATCTGTGAGGATCAAAGAAAAGGTTATTTACGTGAGTCTCAGCAGATTCAAGTGTGGGGGGTTCACCGGGACGAAGCTTTCTGTAAACTTCGAGTAAAGCTTCCTCGGTATTTTTGGTAGTATCTTTTTCAAGAGTAGCTTCAATTCTGTCATCATCACCGAAGAATTCGCGGATGTCATTATTTGAAGAAAGACCGAGAGCACGGATAAATGTAGTGATAGGAAGCTTTCTGTTCTTATCAATTCTTACATTGAAAATATCGTTCTGGTCAGTTTCGTACTCAAGCCAAGCACCTCTGTTAGGAATAACAGTTGAGGTGAAAAGCTTTTTACCGTTTTTATCATAGGTAAAACCGTAGTATACACCGGGTGAACGAACGAGCTGAGAGATAATAACACGCTCTGCACCGTTGATAACGAAAGTACCACTGTCTGTCATAATGGGGAAATCACCCATAAATACTTCGTTCTCTTTGATTTCACCGGTTTCCTTGTTGTAAAGTCTTGCCAACACTCTTAAAGGAGCAGAGTAGGTAGCATCTCTCTCCTTACATTCAGCAACACTGTACTTCGGCTTCTCATCCATACGATAATCAATAAACGTAAGGACAAGATTACCCGTGTAGTCCGTAATTTCATCAATATCACGGAAAACTTCTCTAAGCCCGACATCAAGGAACCATTTGTATGAGTTCTTCTGTACTTCAATAAGGTTGGGCATCTGCATAACCTCATTGATTCCTGCAAAACTCATTCTGGTATTTTTACCGAGCTTTACGGGTTTTACGTTCGCCATAAAACACATCACTCCGTTCTTATTAAAATTCTTTTTTACCGTCGAAAAAACAGTCAAAAAAGAAATAATTAACGCTATTTTTAAGGGATTTTAGTGGCTTTTTCTTCTTGCGAAAAAACATACTAACACTAATAATCCATTATAGTTGAGTATATATTCTATACCATTGTCAAGCAATTGTCAAGAAGAAATTTAACTTATTTTTTAAAAAATAAAATAAAAAAAGCAGAGATGCCCAAAAGCACCTCTGCCCTATCTGAAATATTTAATTATTTATACAGACAAACATCAAACATATTAATATAGTTGTAATCATTCCAATCAGTTGATTTAACTCTTATCTCAATTTTACTTGCATCTGTTATATCAAGTTCAACTTTTTCATTTTTGCTTTTGTATGTAAAGTTTTTGATTGTTTTAACTGCTTTTCCGTCAACAAGAATTTCAATTGTGAACTTTTCTTTTTCGTTAGTAGCTCCATTAGGTGCAAAGGTTGCGGTAAATTTACCATACTTTTTTTCCAAGTC
>JAZNVE010000053.1:0-2024 GCA_045592665.1 Acutalibacteraceae bacterium | reverse complement strand
CTTCTTCCCGTTATTCCTTCAATGGAGGAATTCCCCTACACAATCCGTGTTGTTTCAGAAGTTCTTTCTTCAAACGGTTCAACATCTCAGGGTTCAGTTTGCGGTTCAACTCTCGCACTTATGGCAGCAGGTGTTCCCATTAAAGCTCCCGTTGCAGGTATCTCCTGCGGTCTTATTTCCGAAGGCGACCGTTTTATGACAATGGTTGACATTCAGGGTCTTGAGGACTTCTTCGGCGATATGGACTTCAAGGTTGCAGGTACTAAGAAAGGTATCACTGCTATTCAGATGGACCTTAAGGTACACGGTCTTACTCCCGAAATCATCAAAGAAGCTTTCGAGAAAACATACAAAGCTCGTATGTACATTCTTGATGAGATTATGCTTCCCGTTATTTCCGAACCCAGAGCTGAGCTTTCCGCTTACGCTCCCAAGCTCCTTACAACTAAGATTGACGTTGAAAAAATCGGTGACGTTATCGGTAAACAGGGTAAAGTTATTCAGAAAATCTGTGCTGAATGTAACTGTAAGGTTGACGTTGAAGAAGACGGTACAATATTCGTTACTGCAGTTGATATCAACGATGCTAACCGTGCACTTGACATCATCAACACAATTGCTAACGACCCTGAAATCGGTGCTATCTATAACGGTGTTGTTACAAGGCTTATGGCTTTCGGTGCATTCGTTGAAATCGCTCCCGGTAAAGAAGGCCTTGTACACATTTCCAAGCTTGATGTTAAAAGAACCGAAAAGGTTGAAGATTGCGTAAGTGTTGGTGACCAGATTATGGTTAAGGTTACAGAAATCGACGACCAGGGCAGAATCAATCTTTCAAGACGTGATGCTCTTATCGAGGTTGAAGGACTTGTTCCCGAAAACGACGACGAGCCCGAAAGAGAAAGAAAACCCCGCCGTCCTTTTAATAAGAACAGAAGATAAGTTGAAAATGCTCTTGCGAAAGCAAGGGCATTTTTATTGACTTTATATGATTAATGTTATACAATTTAAGTATAATAAAACTATGGAGGTTTTACTATGGAATTTTTAGTTATTATTTTTCTTATTCCCATTGGACTTTTAATTGCCCTGGCTGCCGCTAATATACGAATTGTACCTCAGGCTCACGAGTATGTTATTGAGTTTTTAGGTAAATACAAAAAGACATGGGGTGCCGGACTTCATTTTAAAATACCTTTTTTTGAAAGAATTGCCAAGAAAATCACACTTAAAGAACAGGTTATTGACTCCCCTCCTCAGCCCGTAATTACTAAAGATAACGTAACAATGCAGATTGATACTGTTGTTTTCTTCAAAATTTTTGATGCAAAGCTTTATTCCTACGGTGTTGTTAACCCCATAAACGCTCTTGAAAACCTCACTGCTACAACCCTTCGTAACATTGTTGGTGAGCTTGAGCTTGACAGTACCCTTACATCCCGCGACACCATCAACGGCAAAATGACCGCCATACTTGATGATGCAACAGATCAATGGGGTATGAAGGTTACACGTGTTGAGCTCAAAAATATTATTCCGCCTACTGAAATTCAACAGGCGATGGAAAAACAGATGAAAGCGGAGCGCGACCGCCGTGAAACCCTTTTACAGGCTGAAGGACACAAAGCCGCCGCCATTACCCGTGCCGAAGGTGACAAACAGGCTATGGTTCTCGCCGCAGAAGGTGAAAGGGATGCAAGAATTGCCCGTGCAGAAGGTGAAGCTAAAGCATTACTTCTTGCAAAAGAGGCAGAAGCGGATGGTATCCGCGCAATTATTGAGGCTAATCCCACTGCGGCAGTTATTGAACTTAAGAGATACGAAGCGCTGGTTAATATGGCTAACGGTCAGGCAGCAAAAATTATTGTTCCCACTGATGCAGTTGAAGCCGTAAAGAAAGATGTTCTTTTCTCAGAAGCATCGGGTCTCGGTGATTCCACAAAACAAGGAAACCCCGCACCCGCAAGTAAGAAGAAAGCAGACCCCTGCTGTGAATAATATGAAAAAGAGCTATCCTTACGGAT
>JAZNVE010000052.1:0-15802 GCA_045592665.1 Acutalibacteraceae bacterium | reverse complement strand
GAACAGTATGCCGTAAAGCGTCTTAAAGCAGTTACGGCAGTACCGAGGGGTTACGACATTTACGATAACTTCACGGAAAAAACTGAGCCCGTTTTGTACTGTGCTATTCCTTTTATACTTATTTGTATCGGTTCAAAGGAGACTGCTTTAATTTCATCATTCTTCCTGCTTTTCCTTGTAGTTGCTCAGGAAATCGGTCTTGAAAAAACCATCACCAAGAAGTTTGATTTACCGTTTAAGATAGTGTTGGGTGTAGTAACCCTTGCTATTTTTTTAATTCAGGTTGTATTTTCATTTGACTTCACTGCTTTAGGAACAATGTTACTTTATACATTCGGTTACGAATTAATCACAATGGTGTGGTTAGGTGTTAAAACAGTAAGATTATTCAGAAAAGATATTAAAAAATCTACTGAAGAATATACTAAAAAAGAGCTTTTCAAACTATTCATCAATAAAAATAAAACCATTATTTCAGTACACGGTTACTTTACACTATGTATGATTTTATCAGTTCTATTTGTTATCTGAACTTAACCCGAGAGTAATTCTCGGGTTTTTTTTATAAAAATATTGACAAAATAAATTTTTTACTGTATGCTTGTATTAGCACAATAATACAAAGGAGGGATATTTTGGCTTGGAAATTTACTTCTGACAGACCAGTTTATCTTCAAATTACTGACCGAATCATTAAATCCGTCTTATCGGGCGAATACAAGCCCGGTGAACAGATACCGAGCGTCAGGCAATTGGCTTTAGAGGCGGCTGTCAATCCAAATACCGTACAACACGCTTTCGCAGAGCTTGAGAGCGAAGGGATTGTTGTATCCAGGGGTACTCTCGGTCGGTTTGTAACCGACAATAACGAAATTATCGAGAGTAGCCGTAAAAAGTTTGCTGAAAAAATCATTAAAGACTTTGTAATTAATATCAATGACCTGTCTATCACCAAAACTCAAGCCATTGAGATGATTGAGGAGGTATTTAAATGAACGTACTTGAGTGTACGAATGTAAACAAATCGTACAAAAAGAATAAGCCGGTACTGACTAATCTTAATATAGCAATTCCCGAGGGGCGCATAGTTGGTCTTTTAGGACCAAACGGTTGCGGTAAATCAACCTTAATTAAAATGATAGCGGGTATTTTACAACCTAATAGTGGTGAAATCACCGTTGGTGGTAATCCTGTGGGCGAAAAAAGCTGTGCACTTATCTCCTACTTACCCGAAAGAACCTATTTTAGTAACTCAATGAAGGTTAAGGATATAATAACCTTTTTTAGCGATTTCTATAAGGATTTTGACTGTGAAAGAGCAAAGGTTTTACTTAATGACCTAAATATTGATATAAACGCAAGCCTTAAAACACTTTCGAAGGGTACAAAAGAAAAGGTTCAGCTTATTCTTGTTATGTCGAGAAATGCAAAATTATATCTTCTTGACGAGCCTATTGCGGGTGTTGACCCCGCCGCACGAGAATACATTTTAAGCACAATTGTAAGCAACTATAATCCCGAAGCATCAATTATTATAACAACCCACTTGATTACAGATGTTGAGCAAGTTCTTGATGACTTCATATTTATGGGCTACGGCGGACAGATCATGATGACCGGCAACGCTGAGGAAACCCGTAACGAAACAGGAAAATCCCTTGACGAATTGTTTAAGGAGGTATTCAGATGCTAAAGAAATTAATGAAATACGACTTTAAATCTGTATATAAGCTCTGGTGGATTGGTGCCGTTTCCACTCTTGCACTATCTGTTTTAGGTGGATTTTTAGGTGAATTTTTTGTAACTGACCGTAAAATCCCGGAACCTATACTTGTGGTTGCAATTTTTATTCTTGTTTTAGTTTATATTGGATTTTTAGCTTTTGCCATATTCAGTGAAATACTTGTTTATCTGAGATATTACAAGAATTTATTCACAGACGAGGGTTATCTCACCTTTACCCTTCCCGCTAAAAGACAGAGCATACTTAACTCCAAGGTATTCTTAGGCATTACAACCTCTGTTTCAACAGGTATAGTTCTTGCAGTAGATACGGTAATTATTACGCTTATCAGTTGTCGCGACGAAATATTCACAAAAGAGTTCCTTAAAGATATAATGAATTTTGCTAAGGAATTCTTTGACTACGAGTATTACTATTACTTCTTCATTTATATTGTTGAAGCATTGGCTTTGATTTTCCTGGTGGCTTTATCGGCTTTGCTTTTCGCTTATGCCTGTATTGCAATAGCCGGCATTATAGTAAAAAAAGCTAAGATACTTGTTGCAATTGGTATTTACTACGGAGCAACCTCAATTTTAGGCTTTATTTTTACAATATTCTACCTTTTCGGATTAACAAGCTTATTCAGCGTACTTTACAAATTATCTGAGGTTGCTACATTAAACAGCATAATGCTACTGTTACTTATGGTTATTTTTATTCTGTGCGCTGTATGCTGCTTACTTTATTATGTAGCACATTGGTGTCTTGACAAGAAACTGAATCTGGCATAAGGAGGAAGAAATTATGAAAAAATTTATATGTTTAATTGTTACAGTCTTAATTCTTTCACTCGGTCTTAGTGTTACCTCCTTTGCTACAGGCACAGTTGTAGTTGATAAGGTTCAAGATGTTACCCCGGCCCTAAGAGAGAATGCGCCGGTAATTACTTTTTCGGATGATTTTAAAACACTTTACTACAATAATCATACATATCACCAGAAAAATCTTGCTTCCTTTCAATCGTACATCGGAGCAGATTGGGACGTTGATCCATACTATTACGAAGATTACGATGATGTTATAAGTACGGATGATTATGATATTATTAGTTTTGCCGATTATTCACTAACCGAAGAACAAGAAAAAAGGGTTAAATCAGTCAATGTATCCGGTGATGATATTATCGTGAACCTTATCGTATATTATAAAGACGGAACTATCCTTTCGCTCGATTTATTACGTGAGGATTATTTAGATGAATATGATAAGCTTGCGACTGAAAAATTCTCTAAATATGAAATTGACTTTGAATATCCTTCAGAAAACGTTGTAAATGTTGACCGTAAATATTTGTTTGAAAATGAAAAAGAGCTAATCGAAACTAAAGATTATTTTGATTATATGTGTCAAAATGTTTACGTTCATACAGATGACGGTGCATTATCGTATCAACCCGGTTTACTTTTTATCCTTGATGATGATTACTATTATTTGTCTTATGAAGAAAATAACATACTACCTGATTACCAATACAGCTATTACGGTTTATTTTTAGAAGACTATACCACCCTTTATGTACATAAAATTACAAACGAAGACTTGATTTCTCAACTAAAAAGTGCCGAGCAAGCTTATTATGAGGATGATTTCGGTTACCTTGAAAATGACGAATTGGCAAATTCCGTTTCATATTTCTTCCTTATACTTCTGTTTGGTGTTGTACCAGGTGTAGCATTCGTCGTTTCACTTGTTTTCGCTATTATTAAAAAGAAAACTTATCGTAAACTTCTCTTTACAGTGTGCGGTTTCACATTAGCGGAAATTATTACATTTATCATTTTTATGGTATTAATAAGCACTAAATAGTTCTATCTCAAAAAACAGCTCCGTTCTTTTTCAGAGCGGAGTTGTTCCTTTTTTCATTATCAAATTTAAAAGTAACCTGTTTACAAATAAATAATATATAGTATAATTTATTTAAAAATAATGTCAGGAGATAAAATTCAGTATGAATGAATTAAGTAGCCTAATTGCAGATATAAAAAACGGCAATACTCTGACTTTAGAAAAAGACAAGGTTTATCATATTTCACAGGATGACAGCTTTACCCTTGAGGGTTATTTTTGTTCGAATACTGCCAAAAAGGACGAAAACTCCACAGGAAAGCGTTTTACGGGTGTATTTTTAAAGGATAAGAAAGATATCGTTATTGACGGTAACGGTGCTAAAATCCTCGTTCACGGCAAAATGACACCCATTCTTCTTGAAAGATGCGAAAACATTACAATAAAAAATCTTGAAATCGACTACGCACGTCCCACAATGAGTGAATTTACCGTTATTTCAGGAGAAAAAGATGAGTACATAATTAAAATTAACGAAGAATGTCTTTTTGAAATTGATAATAACACATTATATTGGCTTGGGGAAAAAGACAAAAATGGTCAATACTATTGGCGTGACACAAACTCGGGATTTAAAAGATATATAAAACGCTATGACCCTCAAACTAAATTAAGCTACGATTTTAATCGCGATGACCTTAGTTTTGAAGAAATAGAAAAAATTGACGAAACCACGCTCAAGGTTAAATTGATTAATAAAAATATCACAATCCCTGTTGGCTCAGTTTTTCAGTCCCGTAGTATAGTCCGCGATCAGACGGGCGGATTAATTGAGCGATGTAAAAATATTAAATTCGAAAACCTTCGCATAAAGTTTATGCACGGCCTCGGTATAGTGTCACAGTATAGCGAAAATGTAAGTTTTCTTAATTGTGACTTTACCCCTGCTGACGGCAGAACCATTACAAGCACCGCCGATTTCTTTCAGTTTTCGGGTTGCAAGGGTGCTATAATAATTGACAACTGCAAGGCTTGGGGTGCTCACGATGATTACGTAAATGTGCACGGTACACACCTTAGGATAATTGATGCCGATTACACTGAAAATAAACTAATCGTCAGGTTTATGCATCCCGAAAGCTGGGGCTTTCAGGCATTTGACAAAGATGACACCATTGATTTTATAAAATGGGATACTCTTATACCCTACCATACATTAAAAGTTATTGAATTCCAAAAACTCAATGACACGGATATTAAGCTTACACTTGACGGCAAATTACCCGAAATTGAAATTAACAAGGATGTTATCGAAAACGCAACTTATACACCCAATTTATACGTTCGCAACTGCTATTTCGGTCAAAATTCCGCAAGGGGTATTCTTTGCACAACACGTGGCGAGGTAGTAATCGAAAATAACACCTTTGAAAACCTTTGGGGACCCGCCCTCTTAATTGAGGATGACTGCAACTTCTGGTTTGAGTCGGGCTACACAACAAATATTATTTTCAGAAACAACACGGTCATTAACTGTGAATATCACGGCACTTGGGAAGGCTCACCTGTTATAAGGTACTCACCCAAAGTTTTAAGAGAAAATGTTGATACATTCGTGCACGTTAAATTAACCGTCGAAAATAATTCATTTTATAAACCTATTCTCGGAAAACACAGATTTTTATTACAACATTTAAAAGAAGCGGTTATAAAAAACAACTATTTTGACAGTGAGTTCGAAATCGAATCTGTAAACGTAGGTAAAATTGATATCTGAAACAAGTAAACACACTTACTCAGTTGTTTGAGTAAGTGTGCTTTTATTATATTTCTTTATTCATAACTTCGGTAATATCTTTGACAATATAATCCGCCAACTCTTTTATTGAATCAACACCATTTTCCATAGCGTAAGAGCGAAACTCCGCTATCATATGGGTATCGTTTATATCATCGCCTACGGCAATAATATCGTCATAAGTGCCACCAATAACCTCTAAAAGAGAATATAGTCCCTGAGCTTTATTTACACCTGTGGGTACTATATCAATACAATTGCCATTTTGTAAAGGTGTTAATATGTTTGAGTATTTATCTTTAATTTTTTCAACTATTTCAGCCGCAGCTTCAACAGTATCGAGATATGTACTTATCTGATTAAAATACTCTATCTCAGGTAAATCGGATAAATATATCTCATCATCGTCAATGGGGTCGGTGGTATTCACGATTCTGATAGGAATATCCTTATCAATATGAGCCATAGGGCATCCCCATAAGAATAAATCCTCTATAAAAGGTCGTGCGTTTGCACCGTCGCACCTTACTTCAAACATAATCTTACCGTCAGTGTTATATATAACTCCGCCGTTATTACAAACTAAAAAATCGTATTCAAAGGGATGTGACTCAATACATTCCATAAGTGACGGATAACCTCTACCGCTGATAATACCGAACAAATTACCCGCCTTACGCCATTTTGAAAGCATTTCTTTTTTATATTCGGTAATACCGTTGCGGTTAAAAGTACCGTCGTAATCACTTGCTATAATTTTCATAATTAAAGAATATCATCAAAAAAACGGAAGTTAGATTTTTCCGCTTTAAGCTCCCCTGCCTGAATTTTCTTAACTATTTCAACGATTCTGTCGTTAACAGGGGTTGCAACACCGTATTTTTTACCGAAATCGCAAACAACACCGTTTATTGCATCAATTTCGCAGGGTTTACCCTTTTTAAGGTCCTGAAGCATTGAGGGTTCAATATCTCTGTGCTTTTTCATAGCAATAGGCAGTAAAAGACAACCAAACGCACGTTTAATTGCATTCTTGTAATAGAAAAGACCAACGATGTTTTTACCCTGTACAGGTGCAAATTCAACACCCGCAGCGTGACCAACATCAATACATTCTTTCATACAACGTATTGCAACTTTTTTACCGTCTTTATCCTCGGATACATCGCCGAAAACACCGCCCACAACTGTACCGAGACCTGAGAAAGTTGCGTTAATAAGAAGCTTGGACCAACGAGCACCCATAAGGTTTTCTTCCTCATGAACGGGACACATAAGCTCGAGTAAATCCTTAACCATTTTAAACTGTGCATCGGTAATACCCTTCATTTTACCCATATGGAAAGAAAGACTATCCTTATCACTTGTAAGCTCACATACGCCCGGCTCTACAAGGGCTGCACCCCATTCAACCGCACAACCAATAGTGTGATTTTCACCGATAATTTCGGCGATACCGGGTTCGGGAATACCGTTCTGAAGTGTAACGATTACGCCGTCATCGGAAAGATAATCCTTAAGGAAAGTAACAACCTCTTTATTATGAAGTTGCTTTGTAAGAAGTACAATAACATCATATTTTCCTTCCATCATATCGGGTGTAATAGCCTTAACGGGAACTGTCATATCAACAGTACCGATAATTTTAGCTCCCTTTTCATTTAATAAATCAACGTGTGCTTTATTACGGTTAATAAGGTCGACCTGACCACCGTTTTTAGTAATAAAGGCACCAAGAACCGTACCCAGAGAACCTGCACCGTAAATAGCATATCTGCCCATAAAAATACCTCACTTCAACAATAAAAACATCTGATAACATTTTAACATAGTATTATTCATTTATCAATAATTAAATATAAATTATATAAATGCAGATAAATTCAAAGTGATGCATGAGGAACACCACGAAGAAAATTAGAATACTGCAACTAATAAAGACCTAAGAAAGCTCCCCGAAAATTCGGGGAGCTTTCTCTATTAATTAATTCGTATAGCATCAGTTATCTGATGTGTTCCGTCTTTGTAGAAAACACGGACCTTAACATATGCGTTACTCATAGTACCCCAATTTATTTTTGTTGAGGTATTTAACGGATTGTAAATAGTTTCTGCCGTTTTATATTTAATTTCACCGGCTTTTTTGACGTAAACTCTATAACAAGAAATATCGGACATTGCATTCCATTCAACATTAATAGCTTTTCTGTTGAAAGTAAAATCAGCCTCAGCAAGGGGCTTACCTGCAACAACCTTAAACTTGTTAGAGGGATTACCAACCTCTTTGCCGTATTCATCTGTAAAATGCTTTACACAGAAATAATAAGTTTTCCCAGCTTTTAGTCCCTTTGCGGTATAAGATGTTATTTTTTCTTCACCTACGCGAGAAAAATAATTATACTTTGCAATTCTTGTCCATGTACCTGCCTTACCGGTTTCAGAACGATAAACAATATATCCCTTGGAAGACACAGGAAGAAGGAAATTAAGTTCCACAGCAGTTTTACCGGTCGGTATACATCTCTTTAACAATGTTGTATCCGGATAAATTATGCTTACACCATCAGAGGTTGCTCCCACAGGATTGTCATCAGCTAATACATGATAATAATATGTTATACCGTATTTAACATCGGTATCGTTATAATAACCATTTTTAACTTCAGCGATCTTCTTCCAATCTAAATTATTATCAGTTCTGCGGTAAACGTGATATTTTTCAGCGTTTATTATATTCGTCCATCTGATAGTAATGCTACCGGAATTAGCTTCAACACGTAAACTAACGGGGTGAGAAGTACAGCTAATAACATCCGGGCCATCTGAATAATCTTCCCATAACATTGAGTACTCTTCGTCATAGAATCCCCAATAACCATTCGGGTTATCCAGTTTAGCATAATATTCCTCATAATCCCAAAATGCAGCAATATATTTTCCTTCAACAAAAATAGTGGCATTCTCATGGCAAGCACGGAAGCTGTCACGAATTTCTTCAGTTTCACTGATTTTTTTACCTTGATTAATTGTTACAGTATGGTCTTCAAAATAAATTTTACTCAAGGCTTTACAATCGGAGAATGCACCTGTAAGCTCAACACCGGCAGGAATAAAAAGCGTTTCAAGAGAATCAAGGCTATTAAATACTGCAACCGGTGAGGTTTCAGATGATATTTTCTGCAAACCTGCGTTAAGATGTAACTGCGTAATACCATCGCAATCATTAAATGATGCAACACCTATGCTGATTAATGAGGATGGAAAATCAACACTTTTAAGTTTATCACAATTAATGAAGGATTCTTCAATATTAGTAAGTGACTCAGGCAATACAATGTCTGATAATCCCTGCAAATCATTAAATGAATTTACAACTGAAGTAATCCCCTCGTCAATAACAAGGTGTTTTACCTTGGTGTCGGTTTCAACAATCGTATCAGCGATTATTTTTTTATTATCACGTGGATACAAATCTGTTACTTCACCGCTACCGGAAACAAAAAGCACTCCCGTTTCCTCATCAAACTTAACTTTTATATTTTCTCCGTACTTGTCACCTTCAATAGCATAAGCTGTAAAAACCGAAGTCAGAAGCACACATAAAACCAAAATAAAGGGAATGAATCTTTTAAAAGTTCTTTTCATAAAATAACCTCCTTTAATTATCTATTAACTCACCGTTATTGTGCAATAGTCGGATGTTTTTACAAAAGGTTTACCGGGGCAATCATAAACAAGTTGCGCATAAATTGATGCTTTTCCTTCACCAACAGCGACTGCGTTACCGTCATTATCAACTGTTACAACATTAGGATCGGTTGTATGCCACGTTAATTTACATCCGGTAGCTTCAGTAAATGCATCAAGCTTATGGCTCTCACCCAAACCAAGCTTTAAAGAATTATCTGAAATTGTTATTCCCGGCTCCAAAACTGTTACATAGATACTCGTTGAAACTACGTTGATATATTCGGAATTATCGGTATACTCTATTTCGACCCTATAGTTTTTATTGGGAGTCGTAGCAACATCATAATGAACCTGAATATACGGGGTAATATCTTCAACATCACCATTAGAGAAATATCCTATAACCTCAAGACCGCGCAAATCAAATTTATCGCCAACATAATAAACAGTCTTGACAGGCATCTGAGTAACTTCAATTCTTACTACACACTTTTCTACATCGGTAGTTGTAGTATTGCCCCAAAGCTCCTGGTTATGGTCTTTATTATTGCTATGTTCCTTATTAGGTAATCTTCCGGAACTCAAATCCGAATTATAATCTGACATAGATTCAGATTGTTCATCACTAACAATAAGCTCCCCGGTAGGTTTATCGGTATATTTATTGCTAACTTTATCACCTTTGTTAATTTTATTAGCTTTAGTTGTTTCCTTGGTTTCTTTATCAGTTATATTAACGTTATCTTGGTTTGTAATCGCACTCAAATCATTTTGTGTTTGTTGCACATCAGCTGAAAGCTTAAGAGCATCTTTTACATTATCAGCCTTAAATACACCTAAAACCAATAACGAAATAACTGTGATGCTGCACACAGGTAAGATGATGCCCAGCGTCTTTTTTATCCTTTTCTTTTTGTCTGCAAAGTAACGTTCCCTGCGTTCAAGCAGGTTCTTTGTAATTTCATCATAACTCTTCATAAACAAAGCCCTCCTTGTCCAATTCTGTTTTTAATGCGTTTTTGGCGCGGAAAATGAGATTTTTTATCTGACGAGAATTTTTCTTCATTACATACGAAACCTCGGTGTTGGAAAACCCCTCGAAATATATCAACCAAAGAACTTGTGCATACTCAGATTTTAAATTTTTCATTGCATGATGAAGTATGATTTGCTGTTCTTTCTTAATATATAACTTTTCAAGGTCGAATTCCTCTTGAAGGTAGTTTTCTACCGCATTCAAAGGAATGTCTGATTTTGTTGAACTGTGTCTTAAATAATCAATCGCGACATTTCGCCCGATGGTATAAAGCCAAGTTTTAAAAGAATATTTCGCGGTAAATTTAGGTTTTTTAGTAATAATTTTAAAAAAAGTTTCCTCCATCAGTTCCTCTGCAATATGTATATTGTTAACGAAACCATTAAGATAGAGAATCAAACCGTCTTTATAATCCCTTACAATTTCAGTTAAGCCTTTGTCATCACCATCAAGGAAACGGCGGTAGCTACTTGCACCGTTATCCATTGATTGCCTCCTCTCTGAAAGTATTATATATTCCTTTCACTTATTAAACGAAACGGAAGACGAAAAGTCTCAGTAGTTTTTAAAAAAATTATATTTATTACAATAAAAACAAAAATCAAATTATATTATACTAAGAAAAGCCGAGCCTTAAACGACTCGGCTTAAGTATTAAAAGTGCCAATCAATAAACTTTCTGAATATCATTACAATCTGATTTATAAAGTTTGTAAACTCATAATTTAAATACGAAAGAGCATACGGCTCTGTGAAATTCCAATCATCTTCTTTGATTATAAGATCCTCGTTGTCAACAAAATATCCCGGTTCGAGGAATGCCTTTGTTTTCATTTTTGCATTCATTATGTTTCTGCAAGCTTCACGCATTGCTGTGCCAAAACCTATCGGGTCTGCATAATATTGCATTTCAATGGCAGCAACATGTGATGGCATATTAAGAAACCAAACGCCTGTTAGCATTGTATCGTTGCCGTTGTATATAGCGAGAACGGGACTCATATAACCATTACCGATAAAGTTATTTGAATAGTCTGAGACAACATATCCATCATATCCCCATTCATTTCGAAGCAAATCTTTGAGAAGCGCTGAACTTGCACCACACCAATCAGTACCGATTCTGTTATATGCAGACATTATTCCGTGGCAAGCAGATTCCTTAACGGGAATCTCGAAAGCTTTAAGATAAATTTCACGCATTGCTTGCTCATCCGCCCAAGTAAACACACCGGCTCGTTGTGATTCCTGATCATTCATAACAAAATGTTTAATAGTTGTAACAAGCCCTTGACCCCATGCACCATTAATAATTTCGGCACCCATTGTACCTGAAAGTACCGGGTCTTCTGAGAAATACTCAAAGTTTCTGCCACCCATAGGGTTTCTGTGGATGTTCACACCGGGTGCATACCAGATATCAGTACCAATGCTCCTTGCTTCAATGCCCACACTGTCACCCATTCTGTTTGCAAGTTCTTTATTCCACGTACAAGCAATCGCCGTAGCACAAGGATATGCCGTACCGCTATCGGTATACGCGATACCATGGGCACCTTTTATACTTGATGGACCGTCATTGTCCCAGGTTTGCGGAACCCCAAGCCTTTCTATACCGTGTGTCTGATAACCACCACGAGCAACAAGGTTAGTCATCTCTTCAAGAGTTAGCTGATCGAGGAATTTGTCCATTAACTCTTCATTCTCATACACATCCTGAAGTGTGATAACACCTGTATCGTACGTTACACCCATTTTAGGTGCCGTTCCTTCTTTGGTTGGAGCGGGATATTTATCCGCATTTTTGATTTCATCAGTTTTAACGAGACTTCTTGAAGCGGGATATGTTTCTTCAGTATTAGTTCGCGAAAGAATAGTGAACCCTGAATATACATCATCAAACAGATTTTTAATCTCATTTCCTGTAACTTCATCTTTTTTTATTACAATTTCTTTATCGATTGTAAACGTAAATGAATCAATATGTTCACGAACATTTTCACCAAGAATAATCTGATAATCACCTTTTTCAAGAACCCATGCCTCATTATTAAACCTATCGTAAGAAGCCATATCATCTATGTCAAATTCTACAGTTACGATTTCGCTTTCATTTGGGGCAAGGAGCTTTGATTTTTCATAACCACCCAAGACTATTGAACTTTTCTCAATTTCACCTGTGTAAGGGGCACTGTAATAAATCTGTACAGCATCCTTACCACTGACGTCACCGGTGTTAGTGACCTTTACATCAACACGTATTTTACCATTATCGGTACTTTTTGATACAATTTCTTTCGTAAAGCTTGTATATGAAAGACCGTATCCGAAAGGATACTGAACTTTATCCTTAGCGAAGGTTTCAAAATAACGATAACCTACGTAGATACCTTCCTGATACTCCACATAATATTCACCGCCCTCATACTCATAGGTACCGAAATTCTCTGTTGAGGGATGATCATAAATGCTATAAGCAATAGTGTCCGCAAGTCTGCCCGATGGATTAACTTCACCTTTCAGCATCTGTCCAACCGCTCTCATACCAAATTCACCGGGAATCCAGATAATAGCAGCAGCCTTTATGCTCTCATACTCATCAAGGAAGCCCATCTCCATCACGTTACCTATATTGAAAAGCACAATAACATCCGAGAATGTTGAAGCAACCTTATCTACCATTGCTCTTTCAGTTTCGCTTAAACTAAGTATCTCGGGGGTAAGGTCAGTGTTTTCGGCACTTGTTCTGCCTATAACAATTATTGCAGTATCTGAAAAAGCCTTAGCACGTGCCATTAGATCATCGGTAAGATTATCGGGATTCATTTCGTTAAGAGAACTTTTTGCAAGAAGAAGCTGAAGAAGGTTATTGAAAACCGTACTACCGGTTTTAAGAATTTCATCCGAACTGCAATATTCATCATAAAGCTCCATAAGTTCAGTGTTATAAACAATACCGGCTTCATCCAGAGCCTCATAAAAATATACCGGATCGTGAGTTGTGATGGCACCCGAACCTGCGCCTCCCAAAAGAGGAACAACAGATGCCGCACCAAAAACATTTACTTTTTTACCATCAAGAGGTAAACAATTTTCTTCATTCTTAAGTAAAACTATACCCTCTTGTTCAATTTCGACTGCAACTCGGCTTGACATTGCAACAACATCATCGGGAATATTTCCGCTTACTGCAACTGCAGGAACTACCAGACAAGTAAAAATTAATATGAAAGCGAGTCCCACTGCAATTAACTTTTTGTATTTTTTCATTGTTATCTCCCCTTTTCATATTTATTTATAACATTAATTACAATATAACAAAAGTTTATTCGATAATCAATGTTTTTTTGCAATATTAACAAAAAACATTTTTAAAATTTTGATTTTTGTGCATTTCCAACAACCGAACAATAAAAAAAGACTACCGATTAACAAAAAATCAGTAGTCTAAAACATATTTCAAAAGCTTTGGTTGTCATTTTGTTGTCAAACAAACAACAAATGAGACTAAAACCCTTGATATTATTAGGTTTTTAATTTTGGTTAATTATTCCCACTCAATTGTGCCGATGGGCTTCGGTGTGAGGTCGTAGAGCACACGATTGATGCCTTCTACCTCGTGGGTAATTCTGTCGGTAATCTTGTGAAGAAGCGCATAAGGAATTTCTTCAATTGTAGCACTCATAGCATCCGTTGTATTAACAGCACGGATGATTGCGGGCCAACCTTCATAACGTTTAGAATCTTTTACGCCAACACTCTTAACATCAGGAACGGCAATGAAATACTGCCATACTTTACCTGCAAGACCTGCATTATCAAATTCTTCTCGAAGAATTGCGTCAGCTTCTCTTAAAGCGTGAAGTCTGTCGCGAGTAATTGCACCAAGGCAACGAACAACAAGACCGGGACCCGGGAAAGGTTGACGATAAACCATTTCATCGGGAAGACCGAGTGCAGAACCAACAACACGTACTTCATCTTTATAAAGAAGTGCAACGGGCTCGCAAAGCTCAAGCTTCATATCCTCGGGAAGACCGCCAACGTTGTGGTGAGCCTTAACTCCGTCACTCTCAAGAATATCGGGGTAAATTGTACCCTGAGCAAGGAATGAAATACCCTCAAGCTTAAGTGCTTCTTCATTAAATACTTCGATAAATTCGTTACCGATTATTTTACGTTTCTTTTCAGGGTCAGAAACGTCAACAAGTTTGTCAAGGAAACGGTCGGTTGCGTCAATATAAACAAGGTTCGCATCAAGCTGTTTTCCGAAAACTTCAATAACCTGTTCACTCTCACCTTTTCTCATAAGTCCGTGGTTAACATGAACACATACAAGCTGTTTGCCGATTGCTTTAATAAGCAAAGCTGCAACAACAGAGGAATCAACACCGCCTGAAAGAGCGAGAAGAACTTTTTTATCCCCTACCTGTGTACGAACTGCCGCAACCTGTTCTTCAATAAAAGCATTGGCAAGCTCAATATTGTTTATTCTTTTCATATCATCGGGACGTTTAACAAGTTCCATATTTTTCAACCTCCGTTAATTAGTCTGTGTAATTGTCGAAATAACCCTGAACAAGGATAATGGGTGTACCTTTATCACCTGAACCACTTGTGAGATCACAAAGTGAACCGATAAGGTCGGTAAGCTGTCTGGGTGTAGTACCCTGAGAAGCCATATTACCTACAAGGTTAGAGGATTTTGCTTTAATACTATTAGAAATAGCCTCTTTAAGTTCCGCACCGGAAAGACCTTTGAAGTCATTATCTGCAAGGTATTTTAATTTGAGTTCATTGGGTGTACCAATAAGACCATCGGTATGTGCGGGTGAAACAACGGGGTCAGCAAGTTCCCAAATTTTACCCTGTGGGTCTTTAAATGCACCGTCACCGTAAACCATTACTTCAATGTGTTTACCTGTTCTTGCAAGGAATTCTGCCTGAATATCCTTAACAAGGTCATTGCACTCTCTGGGGAAAAGTTTAATTGTATCCTCGGTTGATTTATTTGAACCGAGAAGACCGTAAGCTTCGTTGCAACCACTACCATTAACAGAAGCATTAAGAATATCATCAAGACCGCAAACTACTTTTGCACCTGCAGCTTTAAGGATACGTTTTGTTCTTGCTCTTGTATGAATATCACAAGTGAGAACACAACCGGTATAATCAAGAATTGTTTTAGCCTGGTTAGCAAAAACAATTTCCACTTCTGCTCCTGCCTCTTTTATGATTTCAGAATAGTAAGCGACGTAGTCAACACCTGTGAACTCGTGTTTATTTTCACCGAAAAACTCTCTGTACCTTTCAAGAGAAAGAACATCGGAATAAGGATTAATACCGGCTTCATCAAGCTGATCGTATGTCAAAAGCGAGTTACCAACCTCGTCACTGGGATAGCTGAGCATAAGAACTACCTTTTTAGCACCCATTGCAATACCTTTAAGACAGATTGCAAAACGGTTACGTGACAAAATGGGGAAAATAACACCAACTGTTTCACCGCCAAGCTTAGCTTTAACGTCAGCAGCGATATCCTCAACTTTTGCGTAGTTACCCTGCGCTCTTGCAACAATTGACTCTGTAAGAGCAACAACGTCACGATCTCTGAGTGCAAAGGCTTCGCTTTCAGCAGCCTCGAGAACACTTGTTACAGTAATATCAACAAGGTTGTCACCCTCTCTTATGATGGGGCAACGAATAC
>JAZNVE010000051.1:0-12238 GCA_045592665.1 Acutalibacteraceae bacterium | reverse complement strand
AAGAAAAACCCCTCGTTTCGCCGAGGGGTTTTTCTTTTATAGAGTTTTTATATAATCTATAAGTCGGTCGGGGGTTTTCAAATAGTCGGGGGTAGCATCCTTTCTGAATACTAAGTCTACAAAAAAGAATTCATCAGCTTTGATAATTGATTTAATACGTTTTTTTAGGGATTCAACAGTTTTTTCATCATTGTTACGCTGAGCAATTATAAGTGTGCCTATATTTTCGTAAAGACGGTCTTTACGAAGCCCTAAATCTGTTTCGCCATAGCTTAAGATAAGCTCCTTTTCCATTTCTTCGGAATAATTAAAATTGTCTCTCAATAAAAGAATACGCAACAGAATACTGTGAACGCCACCGAAATCAACATTGTTAAGCTCGTATTTTTTATAGGCGGTATAGGCTTTTATAAAATTCTCTTTGTAGTATTCATAAAGCTCGCCTAATCGGTAATAAACAAGAGCCTTGTAATGGGTGGACTCAACATTAAAGTATTGCTGAGTAGCGCAAATCAGTATGATTTCCGCACAAGCGATGCTTTCATCATCCCCCTTCTTGAAAATACGGGGCATAATGTCATATATTATTTCGCATTTTTCTTCGTTCGAAAACTCTTTAAGATATTGAAAGAATTTTTCGTTACATTTTACGTTCCAGACCTTTTCTTTTAAAAGCTCGTTAATCATATTAAACCTGCGGAGGAAGACATACCGCAAGGGTAAGACTACTTTGGGCTTTTACCTTATATTGGTTGTTGCAGGAAAAGGGCATAAAGAAATAATCTCCTTTTTTAAGCTCTTTTTTGTAGCCGTCACCTATAAGCTCTCCGGCACCGTCTGTAACAACATATACGCACGGTGCAGGAAGCTGTTCGGTTTCGCCATTGTTAACTATATAGCGTTCAACACCGAAGCAGGGGGTATCGTCTTTACCGATAAGACTTTCTTTTTTGCAACCGTCATTTTCGTAGATGACAGAGGGTGTTTTTTTGCACTCTTTTTCTACTTTATCCAATGTATATGAATAATCAAACACGTTTAATGCGGTTTCTTTTTCAAGAGTTAAATACATTTCGTGTTCGGAGAGTCTGTAATCACCGCACCAACGCTCGGGCTGAATTGTAAAGTCGGTAGGCTCCTGAACTTCCAAAATAAGGCAACCGTAACCGATGGCGTGGACGGCTTTTGCCGGTATAAAGTAGACATCACCCGGTTTGACGGGTATTTTATTCAGTAGTCTTTCCATAGCGGTTTTATCGGTTTCGGCATCCTCTATGGCTTTTTCAAAATCTTCCTTTGTAACACCGTCCTTGAAACCGAAGTAAATAGATGCACCTTCTCTTGTGGCAAGTACCAGCCAAGACTCGGCTTTACCGAAATTTGAGTTGAAATTCACACGTGAAAAGGCTTTATCAGGGTGAGCCTGAACAGGTAAACGGATAGCGGAGTCAAGGGCTTTTACAAGAACATCAAGTCCGGCTCTTTTACCTAACATAAGCTCTTTTTGTTGGTCAATAAGCTCGTTAAAATGAATGTTTGTTCCTTTTATTGTTGAAAGTCCTTCAAATTCATCGGAGCTGTCTTTGTTGAGGGCTTTGGTTGATGAGCAAATCCATTCTTCGGGATAAAAGCTATCCTCACTGTTATCACCGAAAAATTCGGAAAAGAGCTTACCACCGGTGTAAACACGAAAAACTCGGTTTTTTTCAAAAAATACGGGTTGTGATGCTAATTTTACAGTATTCATAATTCACCTCAGAAGAGCATCGCGCGATGCTTTTATATCATTAAAAATTCCGCTTGCGGCACCGGCAAAAACACAAGCGCCTACCGCCGCTTCTTCACTGTGCAAGGGCAACAGGGTATCAAGAGCGAAATCATTGCTGAAAATCTGTCGCCAAATGTTGCTTTTCCTTAAGCCGTTACCGGAGCATACTAATTGTACAGGAGTGTTTTCTAAAAGTTCATAGGCTCGGGTATACATATCCTTAAGCTCTGTTGATACGCCCTTTAAAACGCCGTAAGTAAGGTTTTCGGGGGTGAAGTTATTATCACCTATATTATCAATAAAACCACGTTTTAAGGGGTTTTCACGAGTACCGCAGAATTCACAGTTAACTATTAGTTTATCGTTAGAGTTAATAGAGTTTTCGGCAAGTGAATCCATTTTTTTATACAGGTCATCACTTGAGCCACCGAGAAATTCTGCACATAAAGAATAGAAATTCTTTAATATGGCATAGGCTCTTCCGCCGCAAAGAGAAGCACCGACAAAAATATATTCATCGTCCGTAAGGTGGCGTATTTCACCGCCCTCGGGACAGATGACGGATTTTGTTACAAAGGACACCTGACTTCCTGTTCCCACGTTTACAAGCACGGATTTTTCGGGCTCTGCAACCGAACCCAAAAAACTTGCTTGATTATCACCGATAGCAACCGCTACGGGAATACCCGCAGGCAAAAAGTCGCAATTAGTTTTACCTGCAATTACGGTTTGCGAAAAAACCTCCGGTAAAAATTCAGGGTCGATACCCGCAATTTCAAGAGACCTTTTATCAAAACAAAGATTTTTTAAATCAAAAAAACCAAGACTTCCTGCATCACTTGAGTGAGTGATGGGTTTATTGCTTGTTAAAACCGATGCAAGATAGTCGTGAATGGTGGAAAGCATAACCGCATTTTCGGGCACAAGGCCATTTTTAAGGTTGTAAAAATGTGTTGTAAGACCAAAGCCTGAAGCGGCTTTTATACCCGTAACACGTGTAAGATATTGTGCGTAGGTTTCGCCGTTTTCGTGAATTTCGTTGCCACGTTCATCCTGCCATATCATAAGAGGGGAAATAGGTGAGTTGTTTTCATTAAGGTAGAGAATTCCGTGCATCTGCCCTGTGATACCGATAGCATCGGGGGTAATATCAAGGCACACATCCTTTATAGCGGTTTTAACCGTGTTTATTATTTTTTGGGGGTCTTGAAGCTTTTCGAAGCTTTTGCCTTCAATAAAGCTATCGTTTTTTAAAGTACAGGATTCTGTAACCTGTTTTTTGTCCGTATCAAGAATAAGACAGGTTACGGTGGTAGTACCTATATCAATTCCTAAAATATTCATAATCAGCACCCGATATTAGTTGAAGCAGGGTCAAGACGGCGGATGATATCCTGTTGTATAGCAGGTGAAAGGTCTAAGAAGTTAACGAAGGTACCGTGTATTCTCATAATATAAACTCCTGACGGAGCGTATTTTTGGGGTTCGGCAAGGACTTTTTTAAGAATTTCGGCAGTTGTAACATTGACATAAAGGTAGAATGGCGCAACATTTTCATTAAGCTCGTTGAAGAATAAGGGTTTCATAACCTTGTCACGGAATTCAACACCCTTGCCCTCATAATCTTTAGCTATAAAGTATTTGGGGTCAATGCCGAAGTGGGATGCATAACCGCCGCACATTTTGTTGAAGGGGAGCTTCATAAGTGAAAGTGTACGGAAGCCAAGACCGTTCTGAGCCTCGCCGTAAAGGGGGTCAACACCGTAGTTGAGCATATCCCTTGATTTTCTGCCACAGGGGAGTGCCCCTACCCAATAACCATAGAGAAGATGGGTTGAGGGTGTTGAAAAGTCGGGTCTGAAATTGTTTCCGAGATAGTTCTTTTGTGCACGTACCATATCGGCAATTTTTGAGGTGACCTCGGCAGTTTCGCGGTCAACTTCGTCAATATTGTTACCGAATTTGGGTGCAGAAAGCAAGAATTCTCTTAATTCCTCGTAGCCTTCAAAATTATTTTTAAGAGCATCAAGAAGATTTTGTGCATCCTCGGGTCTTTCGTTTAAAAGCTTATCAATTGCAATAAATGAGTCAGCAACAACACTTGAACCGTGAATAAGACAACCGCTACCGTTGTATTTGGTGCTTTGGTGAGTAATATCACGGGTGTCGTAACCGCTTTCTATGCCACCCATAACGGTGCTGAGGAAGGGCACGGGTAAGTGGGAAATGGCTTTTGAAGCACCGTTTGCGGCTTTTACCATTTCATCACAGAAATACTGAGCATTTTTGTAGAATAGCTCACGGACGTTTTTTAGTAAGGTAAGAGCATCACTTTCTTCGCATACAGTACCGATTTTTTCACCGGTTATAGTGGAATAACCGTTGTTAAGGGTGAGTTCGAGTACCTTGCCTAAATTAAACCAGCTGTTTGTAGTGTTTCCGTTGTCCTTACCCATAATAAGTGGCTCCTGACAGCCTGCGATTGACGTATCTTCAACATCGTTAATGTCAATTCCCGCTTCGGGTAAAACCTTGAAGAGTGAGTCATCGTTAAAGAAAGAGGGAGTAAGGCAACCCGGAGTGAAAAGAAATCTGCCAAGCTCCTCATAAAGCTTCTGAGGAGTATTTTTGTGTAATTTTACAGAGAGTATGGGTTGGGGCAGGTTCATATCGTAATACGCATCAAGAAGTGCGTAGGTTGAGTCGTTTGTAAGGTCGTTTCCGTCCTTGTCGCGACCGCTTACAATAAGATTCTGTGATATAGCCCAGCTTCTGTCGGCAACGTTGAAGAACACAAGTAAATGCTTGAAAAGTGCTGCAGCTTCCTCTCTTGAAAGACCGTCATTTGCTCTGTAGGGCTCAAAAATTCTGTCAGCATTGCCAACGGAAAAAGCAAAGGGGTTGGGTGCCTGTTCAAGACACATAATTTCCCACAAAAGAATGAAGCTCTGTATTGCTTCATAGAGGGTTTCGGCACCGTTTTCGGGAACTTTTGAAAGTGTATCATAAAGAAGCTTCAACTGTTCTTTTCTCTCACCTTCGGCAGATATGAGCTTTTCAGCCACTATTTCCTTGTATCTTTTTGTAAGAATCAGCACACAATCAAGGGCAACCTTCATTGCCTCATAATTATCGTATTGCTCGGCACTTGCAGATTTCTGCTTTTCTTCAATATCGGAAAGCATCCTTTTGACACCGTATTTCAAAGCGTAGCGCATATCGGGAATAAGATGTCCCGTAACCTGCTCAATAAAGAAAGCCACTTCACCCGTAAGCGTTTCGCAGTCTTCGTAAACCGCACTAAGGCTTTTTACATAGTCTGTTTCTTTGTCAAGCTCACGTAAAGCATCAATTCGTTCTTTGGGGAATTCTTCAGTAGGGTCGATGTCATCATATACGGCAGTGGGGTCGCAATAGCCTGCAAAGGTTTCAACCCTGAACGAGGGGTTAATAAGGGCGTAGCTTCTTGCAAAAGCATCCCTTTGGGTTCCTGCAAAAATAGCATAATCGCTAACGCTTAATGGCAGAACCCTGATAGCCTCGCGGAATTTTTCGGCAGCTTTTCTCATAGGGGGGAAAGCAGAGTATTTCCCATCATATTTCTGCTCGGTTTCTTTGATAATAAACCAACCCTCGAGATGGTTTATTGCTCTTTCTTCTTTGAAAAGAAGCTTAGCGGATTCACTTGTTTTTTCAGGATTAAAATTATACATAAAATCACCTCAGGTGTTGATTATTGTTAAATTTGCATTTTTAAGTTCTTGTAATAAAATTTTTATATCCTCATCAGTAACATAACCGTCGGTGACGGTATATTCCATATTGAGTTTATTGTATTTTTCTTTCCCGAATTCGTGGTATGTAAGGATTTCAAAATAAAGCTTTTCATTGCCTGTATCGGCTAATTCCTTGAAAAATACGGTGAATTCTTTGGCGGTTTCGCTACCGCAGTTGAAGAATTTTATAAGTGGAATACGCACAAGGAGCGGCTTCCGGGTTTTGGCACGGTATAAAAGATTTTTCTTTATGATTTCAATATCGCCACCGATAGAATGTGTTTTATCGCGGTAGGGGGATTTGAAATCCGCTATCATATAGTCGACTGCATCAAAAGCTTCCTCACAATCCGGTAATGATGCATTAGTTTCAATGCAGGTGTGTATGCCATTCATTTTTAACTCTTTTAAGAGGTTCAGCACTACGTTTTTCTGACAGGTGACCTCGCCACCCGTAAGGGTAACCCCGCCACCGTCAATAAAAATCATTTTGGCGGAAAGCGCCTCGTTGACTATATCGTCAATGGTAAGCTTTCGGGAATCTTCGTTTATTGTAAGCCCCTCGGGGTTTGAACACCAAGGGCAACGTAGGTTACAGCCTGAAAGGTGGTACACAAGACGGTTACCCGGGCCGTCCTGGGAATAGTTGAAGCCCTTTTGAAATATGTAAATAAAATTATTCATGCCAAACTCTCACCACCTTGATATAATACTCTATTTTAAACTATAAGTAAAACATATTCAATAAAATCTCACCTTTTATATTGACGAAAATAAAGGCGAGGTTTTGGTGATTTTTACAACAATGCAGACAAAATCATCTTTGGTTAAAATTTACAAAAATATGTTGAGAAATCGTATGCGGTTTTTCGCTCCGAATGGCGGTAATTCTATTGACAAAAAATGTGATGTTTGTTATTATAATTAGGATCTTTAAGACGGTACGAGATATCGGCAAGATTGAAATATAAATCTATTGGGTACAGGTGCGACTGTATCAATGTTTTTGTGTGTTCGAGCCTTGCCGTGTGCAAGGCTTTTATTTTTTGAAAGAGGTTAATTATGACAGAGCAACTTAAGGCAAAAATCGTGAATACTGCTACAATGGGGATAGACGCTCAGGCGTTCTGTTCAAATGTTGTGGCTCATTTGTGTTCTGATAATGGCATTGCTGTTTTTAATTCACCCGAATATATTATTTTTCCCGGCTTTTGCGATGTGCATGTGCATTTTCGTGAGCCGGGTTTTTCTTATAAAGAGACGGTGAAAACAGGTTGCAAAGCGGCGGCTCATGGCGGTTACACCGCAGTGTGCACAATGCCCAATTTAAACCCCGTTCCCGATAGTGTAGAGCACCTCAAGGCTCAGACGGATATTATTAAAAAAGATGCTTTTATCCATGTTTATCCCTATGCATCTATTACAGTTGGTCAAAAGGGCGAAAGGCTTTCCGATATGGCAGATATGAACGAGGATTGCTTCGCTTTTTCCGATGACGGCAGGGGAGTTCAGAGCGAAGAGCTTATGCGTCAGGCTATGCTTGAAGCAAAAGCCTTAGGTAAAGCAATAGTTGCCCATTGTGAGGATAACTCACTTCTTTACGGCGGTTATATTCACGACGGTGGTTATGCGAAAGAACATAATCACAAGGGCATTTGCAGTGAAAGTGAATGGAAACCCATTGAGAGAGATTTACGTCTTGTAAAAGAAACGGGTTGTAAATACCACGTTTGTCACATTTCGGCTAAAGAAAGTGTTGAGCTTATAAGAAAAGCCAAGGCAGAGGGTCTCGACGTTACTTGCGAAACGGGTCCTCACTATCTTGTGCTTGACGATAATGACCTTGAAGAAAGCGGAAGCTTCAAAATGAATCCGCCACTTCGCTCCGAAGCGGACCGACTCGCTCTCATAGAGGGTATAAAGGACGGCACAATTGATATGATTGCCACCGACCACGCACCCCACTCGGCAGAGGAAAAGGCTAAGGGTTTAGCGGGTAGCGCATTCGGAATAGTTGGTCTTGAAACCGCTTTTCAGGTTATATATACAAACCTTGTTAAAACAGGGGTAATAACCCTTGAGAAACTTATAGAACTTTTAGCAATAAATCCCCGAAAGAGGTTTAATATTCCTTTGGGTACGGATTACACTGTATGGAAATTGGACGTTAATACGGTTATTGATTCAAACGACTTTTTATCCAAAGGAAAGGCAACACCCTTTGAGGGAATGCCCGTGCAAAGTGAATGCGTACTGACCGTTTGTGATGGTAAAATTGTTTACAAAAAATAAAATATAATCGGTGATGTTATGTTCTCCGGGACTGAAGAAAAACCGTAAGAGAACTACCCACCACCGCTAACGCGGTCCCCCTCCCTATTTCGACAAAGCCGAAACAGGGATGATAAAATTGTTAATAATTGATTTCGATATATATTAAGGAGGCTTCTCAAATGGCAAAGAGAACAGACATTAAGAAAGTTTTGATTATAGGTTCAGGTCCTATTGTTATCGGTCAGGCGGCAGAGTTTGACTATGCAGGCACTCAGGCTTGTCTTGCTCTTAAAGAGGAAGGTTACGAGGTTGTTCTTGTTAACTCCAACCCTGCTACAATTATGACTGACACAATTATCGCTGATAAGGTATATATGGAGCCCTTGACTCTTGAATACGTTGCTAAGATTATCCGTCACGAGCGTCCCGACGCTATTATTCCCGGTATCGGCGGTCAGACAGGTCTCAACCTTGCTATGCAGCTTGAGAAAAAGGGTGTTCTCAAGGAGTGTAACGTAAAACTTCTCGGTACTTCAAGTGCATCTATTGAACGTGCAGAGGACCGTGAAATGTTCAAGGAGCTTTGCGAATCCATAGGTGAGCCCGTTATTCCTTCCGAAATCACTTACTCTTTGGAGGAAGCAATGGCTGCGGCTAAGCGTATTGGTTATCCCGTTGTTGTGCGTCCTGCATTCACCCTCGGTGGTACAGGTGGCGGTTTTGCTTATAATGAAGAGGAGCTTATTGAAATCGGTACAAACGCATTCAAATTATCGCCCGTTCATCAGGCACTTATTGAAAAGAGCGTCAAGGGCTATAAGGAAATTGAGTTTGAGGTTATGCGTGACTCTAATGACCACGCAATTACCATCTGCGGTATGGAAAATATTGACCCCGTAGGTGTTCATACTGGTGACTCCTGCGTTGTAGCACCTATTATGACCCTCAGCAAAGAGGACGAAAAGATGCTCAATGATTCAGCTATCAAGCTCATCAAGGAGCTCAAAATTGAGGGTGGCTGTAACGTTCAGTTTGCTCTTAATCCCAACAGCTCTGAGTATTATCTTATTGAGGTTAACCCCCGTGTTTCCCGTTCATCCGCGCTTGCTTCAAAGGCATCGGGTTATCCTATTGCACGAGTAACTGCAAAAATTGCCGTGGGTATGGCTCTTGAGGATATCAGGATTGCTAACACTAATGCGGCGTTTGAACCCAGACTCGACTACGTTATTGCAAAATTACCCAGATTTCCCTTTGATAAATTTGCATCTGCCACAAACAAGCTTGGTACTCAGATGAAGGCTACCGGTGAGGTTATGGGTATCGGTTCAAACCTTGAAGAGGCGCTTCTTAAGGGTATACGTTCTCTTGAAATCGGTGCTAACCATATGTACCTTGCAAAATTTGACAATATGAGTGTTGAAGAGCTTCTTGAATATATTTCGGAGTTCCGTTCCGATAATATCTTCGCTATTGCAGAGCTTATATATCACGGTGTTTCTCTTGAGAAGATTCATGAAATTACTATGATTACTCCCTACTTCCTTGAAGCTTTCAAAAACATCATTGATATGGAAGAAAAGCTTCGCGCAGGTAAGGATTCCGAAATTCTTGTTGAAGCAAAAAAGATGGGCTTCAGCGACAAATACATTGCACGTCTTTGGAACTGCAATGAGCTTGACGTTTACAATATGCGTAAGGAAATGAATCTTTTCCCTGCATTTAAGATGGTGGACACCTGTCACACAAATGCATATATTCCTTACTTCTATTCATCTTACACGGGTGAGAATGCTTCTATCCACACAGATAAGAAAAAGATTATCGTTCTCGGTGCAGGTCCTATCCGTATCGGTCAGGGTGTTGAATTTGACTACTCAACCGTTCACGCAGTTATGACAATTAAAAACGCAGGCTACGAGGCTATAATTATCAACAATAATCCCGAAACTGTTTCTACCGACTATACAACTGCAGATAAGCTTTACTTCGAGCCCCTTACTCCGGAAGATGTTATGAACATTATTGAGTTTGAAAAGCCCGAAGGTGTTATAACAACTCTCGGCGGTCAGACCGCTATTAACCTTGCTCAGCCACTTTATGACCGCGGTGTTAAAATTATTGGTACCGATTGTGCAGCTATCGACCGCGCAGAGGACCGTAATGCTTTTGAAAATCTTCTTAATGAATTGAACATTCCCCGTGCAAAGGGCAAGGCTGTTACCAATCTTGAAGACGGTCTCGCAGCTGCGGCGGAAATTGGTTATCCCGTACTTGTTCGTCCCAGCTTCGTTCTCGGCGGACGTGCTATGCAGATTGTTGCCAACGAAGACCAGCTTCGCCATTACCTTAAAACCGCCGTTGAAATTGACGAGGACAAGCCTGTTCTTGTTGATAAATACATTCAGGGTAAAGAGGTTGAGGTTGATGCTATCTGTGACGGCAGAGATGTATTCATTCCCGGTATTATGGAGCTTGTTGAAAAAACAGGTATCCACTCGGGTGACTCCATAAGCGTGTATCCCTCTTTCAGTATATCCGACAAGGTTAAGGGAGTTATCCTTCAGTATGCTAAAAAGCTCGGTCTCGGTATCGGCATTGTCGGTCTTTATAACATTCAGTTTATTGTTGACGAACACGATGATGTTTATATTATCGAGGTTAACCCCCGTTCTTCAAGAACAGTTCCCTTCCTTTCAAAGGCAACAGGTTACTCACTTGCAGATATTGCAACTGAGGTTATTATGGGTAAGAGCCTTAAAGAACAGGGTATATTTGACATTTATCCCACAGAGAAAAAACGTTGGTACGTAAAGGTTCCCGTATTCTCTTTCAATAAAATCCGTGGTCTTGATGCTTATCTTTCACCTGAAATGAAGTCAACAGGTGAGGCTATCGGTTATGATGATAAGCTTAATCGCGCTCTTTACAAAGCACTTCAGGCATCGGGTATGCACCTTCAGAATTACGGTACTGTTTTTGTAACAGTTGCAGATAAGGATAAGGAAGAAACGCTTCCTCTTATTCGCCGTTTCTATAAATTAGGCTTCAACATTCAGGCAACTGAAGGCACTGCAAAATTCCTTAAAGAAAACGGCATCAGAACCCACGTTCTCGGCAAAATCAGCGAGGGAAGCAATGAGGTTCCTGAAGCACTCCGTCAGGGTCATATTGCTTATGTTATCAATACTAAGGATATTGATTCAACAGGCTCTGCAAATGACGGTCTTGCGATTCGTCGTTACTCTATCGAAAATAACGTAACAATCTTTACTGCCCTTGATACAGTGCGTGTTCTTCTTGACGTTCTTGAAGATATTACTCTTACAATTTCAACTATCGATGCAGAGGCAAATTTATGAGAGAATCAATTTTTAAAATAACTGAAAACACCCCCCTTACAAAAACTGTTTTCAGGATGAAGCTTAGCGGAGATGTGAGTGACATCACATCCTCCGGTCAGTTCGTGAATATTAAATTAGACGGTTTTTATCTTCGCAGACCCATTTCGGTGTGCGATTGTGAGGACGGAAGTCTTACCATTATTTATAAGGTGGTAGGTAAGGGTACGGAAAAAATGTCAGAAATGGCAGTGGGTACCGAGCTTAATATCCTTACGGGTCTCGGTAACGGCTACAACACAGAGGTTTCGGGTGAAAAGCCTGTGCTTATCGGTGGTGGCGTAGGTGTTCCGCCCCTTTATATGCTTGCAAAAAAGCTTATTGGCGAGGGTAAAAAAGTAACTGTAATACTTGGCTTTAACACTAAAGAGGAAATCTTCTGTGAAGATGATTTCAAGGCTTTGGGTGCAAGTGTAATCGTTGCAACTGCGGATGGTTCATACGGTGTTAAGGGCTTTGTTACGGATGGATTAAAAGACATTGATTATACGTATTTTTATACCTGTGGTCCCGAGCCCATGCTCAAGGCACTCTATAAGGCAACCTGCACAAGCGGGCAATTCAGCTTTGAAGAGCGTATGGGTTGCGGTTTCGGTGCGTGTATGGGATGTTCCTGTAAAACAATTACAGGCTACAAGCGTATTTGTAAGGACGGTCCCGTACTTGAAAAGGAGGAGATTTTATGGGAAGATTAAGTGTTGATCTTTGCGGAATAACCCTTGATAACCCTGTTATCCCCGCAAGCGGAACCTTCGGCTTCGGCTACGAGTTTGCAGAAATTTACGATATCAATACACTCGGTACATTCTCATTCAAGGGTACTACAAAGGACCCTCGTTTCGGTAATCCCACACCCCGTATCGCGGAGTGTACTGCGGGTATGATTAATGCCGTGGGTCTTCAAAATCCCGGTGTTGAAAAGGTTATCAGCGAGGAATTACCCAAGCTGAAAAAATGCTTTAATAAAAAGGTTATGGCTAATGTCAGCGGTTTTGCCGTTGAGGATTATGCATATACCT
>JAZNVE010000050.1:0-7430 GCA_045592665.1 Acutalibacteraceae bacterium | reverse complement strand
CAGTATTCCTTAAGAATAAAGAAACAGGCGTTTATTATATCGAAACCAAGGGATATAATAAAGTTAATCCCTTGCGATTACAAGGGATTTTCATATTCAGTTAGGAGTTAGGAATTAGGAGTGAGGAGTTATAGGACCTGCGGTCGGCAATTATATGCTTTATCTCAGCGGTACGCATAGATGCGTACCTTACTGTTCGCGTTACTTTTACTGAAGAAAAAACAGTAAGTGAACTACCCACCACCGCTCCGATTAACTGTATTATGATTCTATGTTTAAAGTACGCTTGAAGATAAAACGTAAAAACATCTTGATACAAGGCGGTCCCCCTCCCTATCCGCTAAGGCGGACAGGGATGATAGGCTATCGCGTTACAACTTCTTTATCTTAAATCGGCACGAAGTGCCCCTCAACTCCTCACTCCTCACTCCTAACTCCTAACTAAAAAACCCACTTGCATAATCGCAAGTGGGTTTTGTCTTAATATGCTTTACCCCAATAAACGAGGTGTTTTGCGGGTTTACCGCAACAGATACATTTGTCGGAAATTTCTTCCTGATTAAAGGGAATACAACGTGAGCCAACGCCTGTGAGCTCTTTGACTTTGTCTTCACATTCTTCGTCACCGCACCACATTGCTTTAACGAAGCCGTCGCCGTTTGCTTCGAGCATTTTTGCGATTTCATCAATTTCGGTACAGGTGTATGTGCGTTTTTCAAGATTTTCAAGGGCTTTGTTGTAAATAGCCTGAGCGTAGTTTTCGAGAGCCTCCTGAATACCCTGTTCAAGGTTATCGAGGGAAACAAAGATTTTTTCTCTGTTGTCACGTCTTACGAGTACGCACTGATTATTTTCGATATCCTTAGGTCCGATTTCAAGACGGAGCGGAACACCCTTCATCTCGTATTCGGCAAATTTCCAACCTGCGGAGTTGGAAGAATCGTCAACTTTTACTCTGAATGACCTTGAAAGTCTTTCTTTAAGCTCGTAAGCCTTATCAAGAACGCCTTCCTTATGCTGAGCAATGGGAAGAATAACAACCTGAATGGGAGCAACGGCGGGAGGAAGAACAAGACCGTTGTTGTCACCGTGTGACATAATAATAGCACCGATAAGTCTTGTAGTTGAACCCCATGAGGTCTGGTGAACGTACTGAAGTTTATTTTCTTTATCAGTATATGTCATATCAAAGGCTCTTGCGAAGCCGTCACCGAAGTAGTGGGATGTAGCCGCCTGCAAAGCCTTACCATCGTGCATAAGAGCCTCAATACAGTATGTAGAAACTGCACCTGCAAACTTATCACTCTCGGTCTTAACTCCCCTTATAACGGGCATACAGAGGGCTTTTTCGCACATATCGGCGTAAACGTTGAGCATACGCTCTGTTTCTTCGATAGCTTCCTGGGCGGTTGCGTGTACTGTGTGACCCTCCTGCCATAAGAACTCACGGGTTCTGAGGAAGGGTCTTGTAGTTTTTTCCCAACGTACAACACTGCACCACTGGTTATAAAGCTTGGGTAAATCGCGGTGTGACTGAATGATTTTTGCGTAATGCTCGCAGAAAAGTGTTTCTGAGGTGGGTCTTACGCAAAGTCTTTCTTCAAGTTCGTTGCTACCGCCGTGTGTAACCCAGGCAACCTCGGGAGCGAAGCCCTCAACGTGGTCTTTCTCCTTCTGTAAAAGGCTTTCGGGAATAAACATGGGCATATAAACGTTCTCGTGACCTGTTTTCTTGAACTCGGTGTCGAGAATATTCTGAATATTTTCCCAGATAGCGTAGCCGTAGGGTCTGATAATCATACAACCCTTAACACTTGAATAGTCAACAAGGTCGGCTTTTTTAACAACGTCTGTGTACCATTGGGCGAAGTCAACTTCCATAGAAGTTATAGCTTCGACCATTTTTTTCTGTTCTGCCATTAATACATCCTCTTTATCTTTTAATTATTCTAAATGTTTAACGAAATCTCCTACTGTTTCGATTTCCTGAAGGTCTTCGTCAGAAATTTCCTTTTCGAAAGCATCTTCAAGGCTCATGCAAAGGTCTGCAATGTCAAGCTCATCAAAGCCAAGGTCGGCTACTAAATCAGTGTCGAGAGAGATATCGTCTTCATCAATTTCAAATTCTTCACAGATAATTTGTTTGATTTTCTCGTAAGGCATAAAATAAACATCTCCATAAGAATTAAAATTATTTTTTTAACTAATAAATTGTATTAATTTTAACTACCTTTGTCAATAGTTTTTATAAAATCAATACTGTATTGGTATGATTATATGTGACTGATATTTTATTATTCTTTAAATTTTAAATAGTTTTTTGTAAACCTTATTCAACTGCGGTGAAAGAAGATTGTATATGAGTACGTTTGCCCCTGCTTTTATGGCATTAAACCCAACGCAATAAACAAGGTATGCCTTAAAGAATTCTGAGGGCGGAAGACCCATAAATTCGGAGGTTAACCACACATTCATAGGTATCATAACAAGAATAACCGCAATAACACCAACTAAGGCTGAAGCCACACGTAATAAAATGCATTTGGCACCCTTTACGGTGTTGATTTCCTTTTGGAAAAAAGAAAGCACAAAAATTAAAAGTCCTGACGAGAGGAAATGCATTAAAAAGCCTATAATACCGCTACCTGAACTTACCGTTAGAGTCTGGATAACGCAAACCACAAGTAATGACACCAACGCATATACTGGACCTAATATCCACGAACAAATTAAAATCGGCACATCCGCAAATTCCATTTCATAAAACGGCGTTGCGGGAAATATGGGAAAACGCACGGTCACCATAAGCACTATTGAAAGTGCCGAAAGGACGGCGGCGGTTGTAAGCTTCTGAAGCTTAAGCTTGTTATTTTTAGTTTTCATATAAAACACCTTCTATAAAAGAAATACGCCCTGAAAACACAGGGCGTAAATATAGATGGAAAAAGAATAATAAGTTGATTAATATCTTCTTTCATCCGGACTATACCGTCGGTTCGGGAATTACACCCGATCAGCCATAAGGCTCGCAGACTTTTACTGCCGGTGGGGACTCACACCCCGCCCTGAAGTTTCATCAATATTATTATATTAATTTTATTGTATTTGTCAACAAGAAATAATTAATAAACAAACATCAACTCAAAATTATCAATACAAAACTGCTCTAAATCCGATATATCCTCGTAGGTTGTTTTGTCATTCTGATACCAAAGATATGTTATTGTCATTTCATCGGGCGAATAAGCAATAATACCAAGTTCTTCAGGCATATCTATTTTATCCGAATCAATTAAAACAAAGGTGTAGTCCGCATATTCGAAGGTGGATTTAGTTCTGTCCTTTAATCTGAGTTTATTAAATGCGTTTTTGTAATCGACTGCATTATCGTAGGTTATAACCAATTCGATAGTATTATTTTCGTTATCGTCGTAGTAATCATAATCATAGCCTACTGCCAAATCAGAGAATGTTTTATCAATTTCATTGAAGTCGGGCATAAAGTCAGTTGCACCATATTCCGAAACCTTTGCCTTATAATCAGTAAAATCAACGTCCAGATAATCAATTGTTTTATTCTCTTTAAAGAATTTATCAAGGGCTTTAGCAGCCTTGTTTTTCGATGTATTGAATTGGAAGAAATTACTTTCATAATTAAATCCGTCTTCCGAAGTATAATTAAACTTACTTTCGGCAATATCCGAAACAGCATTTTTTGCAAGGCGTGACGTAATATAATCATCACTTCTTGAAAGCTTAATAAGCTCGGGTATTGCCGCGGAGCCGAGGCTTTCGTAATGCTCAAAATCAACCCCTATCTCCCCTTGGGTATATTTGAGATAGTTGTATTTTGAGATATGAGTATCGATATTTGTAACGGATACGGCCACGAATGTTAAAGCACAGGTAACAAGAATATAATTAATGTATCTGAATTTTTCAAAGAATATTCTTATTAACACTATTACGAATATTACGCAGAGCATTATCATAAATACGCTCGTTAATACTCTTAACTGTGTAAGACCGTACATATCTATGTACATCGACATTCTTATAAATGCATTTACGGTCAGGAATAAAGAAAAGGCGGTAAAGAAAGTTAAAATTAACTTAGTAGAAACGGGTAAACGACCGTTATCCTTGGGTTTTTCAATTACTGATACAAGGAAAGTAATAATCAGGTTAAGAGCCGTAACAGCACACATCTGGAAAAATCCGCTTCTGGCAAACTGAGCCGCACTGAATCCCTTGGGTAAGAGGAAAGCGAATGTATCGGATATATACGCTAATTGGGATACAAGGAAAACCGCGTAAATAAAACCGATAATCAAAAGAAATGTGTTAAGAAATACCGGTGAAACTTTACCTGGCTTAGAATTCAGGTTCTTATTTTTATCCTTTGTAATACCACCGGCAAGGGTGAATGTGTATGATGATAAAAACGGTACTGCCAAAACCGTTAAAAGCAGACTGATAATGAGTAAAGTAACGTTTGAAAATACCTTTTTTACTATTGTGTTAAACGCCGCATCGGCACTTGAAAGAAGCGGTATAACAATAATAAGTACGGGAATTGAAATCAGTATACCGGGTATTACCATTACGAACTTATTATTACGGTTTTTAAAAACTGTCTTAACAGAAACAATGAGCTTGTCAAAATTAGCAAAGGGTTCAATTAAACTTACGTAAAATATATCAACTATTTTGAGGAATGTACCGTCGTTACAAAGTGAAGTACCGCTAAGTCCGTTTAATACCATAGCGTTTATAAATAAAGTAACTAATACAGTAAGAACCTTTAACCCTGTATTATCGTGTAGAGTAAAAGATGACGAAAGTATCAGGTTTATTACAAACATTACAGAATACAAAAACTTATTTTTAGCATCCCTTGAGCTTACGTAAATTAAGCTGACAAGAGAATGAACAGCGTAAGTTATTGTAAAACCAATATTAAAGCCATTAAGTAAACCGAGCCTTATACAAAGAAACGCAGCAACCGTTGAAAAAATAAGGAAATAAAAGTCCTTGTTATTAAACGGATAAACTTTTTTCGGCGGTTTTTGGGCTATCGGGGTATTGGTAGCGTATGGGGGAATTGCAGTGTTATATGTATTATTCTGAATATTATTAACATCCATATTATTCCGCCTCACAATCTTCGGAAAATTCTAAAATATCACCGGGTTGACAGTCCAGCTCCTTGCAAATTGCCGAAAGGGTCGAAAACCGTATAGCTTTAGCCTTACCCGTTTTTAAAATAGATAAATTGGCTTGGGTAAGACCTATACGTGACGCAAGTTCACCCGAGGACATTTTTCTTTTAGCTAACATTACATCTAAGTTTACAATAATTCCCATATTTACACCGTCAAATCGTTTTCGTTTTTAATTTCGCTGCCTCGTTCAAAGGCATTTTTCAGTACTCGGAAAAATAGCCACATAAACCCTGCCGCCATAGGTATCGGAAAACCCGCAAGGAAGAAATAACAAAGGGGCAAGGACAGAGGGACAACGGAAAGACAGGTGTATGAAAGAATTTTAATATACTTTACCGTGCTGTTACAGAATACCTCCCCTTTTTTAATATTAAACAGAAATTTAAAAAGATAAACTAAAGTCAGAATCGCGGATGGTGTACAACCATAGAATACACCTATAAGAGTATTACGAGCACCCACACTTGTGTTATCGGCTTCACAGTAAGCCGTAAAAACACTCGGGGCTATAAAAAGCATAACAAGAAACAGTACACTCAATCCTACAAGAAGAACAATTGTTAAATTAAGTGATTTTTCGGAACGTTTCATAAAATCATCTCCTTGAGGCAAAAATACTATTAAATTTATCGTTTGTCAATAAAAATTTATCGTTTGTTACACTTTTGTAACTTGATTTTGATTATTTTTTTCAGTTTCTTCGGCTCTCAGGTGAAATTAAATCTAAAAAGTAACAACAGGATTTCAGGCGGTCAAATACCCTGTCACCCAGGTAGTCGGATAATTGGAGTTTAGTAAGGTTGGTTGTAAGCATAATAGGTAAACACTCCGAATATCGGTATTCAATTATATTAAGGTACATATCACGCATACGGTTTTTGTCGTAATTTAATGAGCCTACATCGTCGATTATAAGTAATTTTTCGGCTGATTTAAATTCATCAACAGGTCCATTAACCTTACAGTAGTTAAAATTATCGTAAAAAAGACTGTATAAATCCATTTCCGAAATAAATTTACAGGGCGATTTCATAGGTGTAAACTCATTTTTAGAGAATGAGTTATCTCTTTCTTTTATAATAAGTCTTTTGCGTTCGTCAGTAACGGGTAAAGAACTATTAAAATCATTAATAACGCAACATGCAATATATGTTTTACCGCTACCCCTGTTACCCTGAAGTATGAGACCGTTCTTTTTGTCCTCGGTATCACCGTTCAGTAGTTGATTTAACAGATATTTACCACCTCTTATAGCCGTTTCGTTGTATTTGTCCGTAACCGCCGTTTTAAAGGAAGAATTGCGTCCCCTGAGAGAAAGATGACTACTGTTGTTTCTCAGCTCTACGGCGGTTTTAAGGGCGTAATCCGAGTCTTTCTTCTCCTTTTCTTCCCTGAGTTTCTTTTCACATTCACACTCTATGTAAATGCAGAAATCACCAAAACCCGTTTGCTTTTGTTCTTTTTCCTTACCGCATACGGTACAAAATCTTTGATTAACCATTAATAATCACCTCTCAATATAAAATCAGGTAATGTGTCCCCGTCAGTATATCTGCTCGGGTCTGTAATATCCGAATTAAAATTCAAATCAGGCTCATCCTCCCACCGTCTTTGTGAAATATATGTTGACGGGTTTGGAATAAACCTGCCGTAATCATTACGCCATCTGTCGCTCTTTTTCTGCCAATTAAGTGCATTCATAATATCTGTTTTATCAGTATTGGTAAGTTTCGCTTTTTTCCACTTTTTAAATGCGTCACCCTTACCGACTTTTTTAGGATATTCCTTCCAGAAATCGAGAAAATCATCACTGTACTCACACACCGTTTTCGAAGAAAACGAAGAAGATATACTATCTTTTTCTATATCTCTGTCTGTGTCTTTTTCTATGTCTATGTCTTTATCTATTTCTTTAACTATATCTATATCGGCTTTTTTCGCTTTTTTTAATAACCGTTCGTTTTTTTCGCTTTCGTTGGGTTTGTTTTGTTTTTTAGGTCTACCGCCTTTTTTCCCGTTAACTGAATTAATCTGACATTTTATATCATATTTTTCTGCATCTCTGTCAATTGTGTCCTTGATAACATTGAAAATAACCTTAAGGGTCAAATCATCAAACTTTGTATCCGTGTTATCTTTCGCATATCGGATTGTAGCCGTAATTAATTTGGCTTTTCGAATATCATCCAAAGGTTCATAAATATT
>JAZNVE010000049.1:0-3050 GCA_045592665.1 Acutalibacteraceae bacterium | reverse complement strand
ATCAACGATTTCTGTTGCAAGACATTTACCGCCTCTGAATTCAGCAGCCTTCTGAAGGTCTTCGATAGTAAGAGAATCAAAGGGCTTTTTCTCATCATAACCGTGGTCAAGAACAACAACGTCATCTGCAGTTGTCTGCTTAGCGGGAATAACGATATCGAAATCCTCCCACTTTCTGGGAAGTTTCTCGTATTCTTCCATACTGCCGTAGTAAGCAGTCATTCTTACATCAACTTTATTCTCTGCCCACCAGAGTGTACCGTATTCGGGAGTCTCTGCGATTTTCTTCATCCAGAGTTTCTTGAGAATAGGTGCAAAGGGCTTTGCAAGGAATGCTAATTTGTAGTAAGACTCAACATTGTTCATCATACTCTTGAAATAATCCTTAACAGGAATATTTGCACGGAAATGACAATATTTCTCCAGTTCATCACCGTCATAGTACCACTGACCGTGGAAGTTACGGGTTGTGAACCAATGGGGGTCAAAGAGTTTCTTGGGTGAACCAAGACCAAGTGTACCGAGAAGAAGTTCTTCAAACTCGTAGTTTGTAATTCTGTATTCTTCACCTGAACCGATGTTGTAGAATCTTCTCCAGAATTCTTCGGGGATATCGTCACCGCAAACATTTGCAAGAAGACGACCTGAATCTTCAACAGTAGCCCATTCGAGCATACCGTTAATCGGTACGTGATACATAATAGGCTCAAGGTTCTTAAGGATTGCAGGGTAAAGAATACCTGACTGACGGAGAGATACCCAATGCTTAAGTCCGGATTCAGCAAATACTGCTTCAGCTTTAATTTTACTGATAGCGTAGTGGTCATAAACGCTAACCTTGAGGGGGTCACCTGTTCTACCCCAGTGAATGGGAGCGTTTCTGTCACCTGTCTCAGCAACTGTACCTATGTAAACAACTTTAACAGCGTCGGGGTCGGGCTGAGCCTTAACTGCGTTAACAATATTCTGAGCAGCAGTAACGTTTGTTTTCTGAGTTTTAACGGGATAGTAGTCAGCAGCGGGTGAAACCATACCGCCAACGTGAAGCACGTAATCGGCACCGTTTACCATTTCAAGAACATCATCATAATTAGTAAGGTCACCCCAAACTAATCTTACTGCAGGGTCGTTTTCGTAAGCTGCGAATTTTTTTCTGTTCTTTTCACTGTCTCTGTTAAGAACAACGATGTTGAATTCATTTTTTTTGGCATAGAGCTCTTTAAAACCTGCCCAACCCATTGTACCTGAGGAGCCGGTAAGAGCAACTGTCTTTTTCTGCATAGGTATTACCTCCGTTTTTTAAATATCCATACAAATAAAGTATAACTTTTTTTGCCATACTTTGTCAATAGAAAATGAACCATAATTCGCTATTTTTGTTAAAAATACAACAAGCCGTAAAGGATATGTAAATCCTCACGGCTTGATGTTCAGATAATTCTTATTTTATTCTCATTTTTTCTTTGATTTTTCGGGCAATACGGTCTATTAAGACATAGTTTTTAGAGATAGCGTAATCGTACATTATAAATGTTATGTTGGCAAGGATAAGAAGTAAGGGAATTGTAAATTTCCCCAACTCCGTATACTCCTCCCCCGATACTCCGAAAAGCCACACACCAAAAAACCCTATACCCACCGCCGCTAAGTTAAAAACAATGGTTTTAAGCACTCGCGACAAAATACGTGGAAGTTTTTCGAATAGGCTTTTTATAATCGGGTAATACCCGAAAAACATTGTATAAGTAAGGGCAGTTTCCTTATCCGTAAGAAGAATCATTGAAAGTACCGCAGTGGAAAAATAAACACCAAAAGCCCATTTTTTACCTGAGAACTCGTTTACAAGTAACACACCGATACTTGTGACTATCGGTAAAACATACATAAGCACCGGCAAAAGAGTTGAGATGAGCATCAGCACAACCGAAACCGCTGTTATCATACCGCAAAGTGCGGTAATTTTCGCTTTTTTCATTAATCGATAACTACCTCGTGGCCTGTCCTTGCGGATTCATAAACAGCATCGAGTATTTTCATAATTTCAACACCGTCTTCAGCGGGCGCTCTACAAGGTGTTCCGTTCAATACACAATCAACAAAGTGATTAATTTCACGACAGAAAAGACCGTCAAAAGAAAGGGATGTATCATTATTGAAGCTTAAATCAACCATATATCCGTTTTCGTTACAGAAAATCTCAACCTGTGGATCAAGCTTTGCGCCCGCTTTAGTGCCAAAGAATTTAATGTTACCCTCATCATTCTTTGTGTTAAGAGAGAAGCTTGCTTCGACGGAAAGCACAAGCCCGTTATCAAAACGAATAAGTGCGGTTGCAAGGTCTTCGACGTCACATATATCGTTACTGCCTGCGGAAACAGAGTTGTACCCCTTACCTGTTTTTACATCGGGACGGTTAAAAAGCTTTTGGAAGGTTGCGCCGTAAACTGAAACAGGCTTGGGATTACCGCAAAGGTATCTTGAAAGGTCAATAACGTGAACACCCAAATCTATAAGAGGTCCGCCACCGGAACGGGATTTATCGCCGAACCAACCGCCGGGATTACCGTTACGACGTAAATATGTAGCCTTAGCATAATAAATCTCACCGAATTTACCCGCATCAATAAAATCACGCATAACATCCGCATCGTTACCGTAACGACGAACGAAACCAATCTGAAGGTGTCTGCCGTTCTTTTTGGCAGCTTCAAGCATAGCCTCTGCCTCGGCTGTATTCATCGCCATAGGCTTTTCGCAGATAACATCTTTACCTGCGTTAAGGGCTGCAATAGTACACTCAGCGTGAGCGGAGTTCCACGTACAAACACTCACAACATCAATTTCAGGCAATACCTTTAACATTTCATCCTTATCAAGGAAGCAACGTTCGTTGGGAACACCGTACTTTTCAGACATATATTTAAGCTGTTTTTCATTTATATCGCAAAAAGCATATAAATCAACATTTTCATTCTTAATGTAGCCGTTAATGTGCTCGTTGGAAATACCACCAACACCGATAACTGCCGCTTTCAACTTTTTCATAAATA
>JAZNVE010000048.1:0-10920 GCA_045592665.1 Acutalibacteraceae bacterium | reverse complement strand
CTTTTTCGGTATCATAAGATTTTTTAACTTCCTTGGGCAAGGATTTCTTTTGCTGTTCTTGCACCTGTGAAGGTTCTGTCAAGCCTGAATTCGCCCACTTTTTCAATAATTTATTGGCATCTGATATAACGTCCTTGCTCTCGTCAAGGGCGTAATTTATTAGCTCGTGCGAGCAATTCCATTCTCCCACCCATTGATAGAGGTATTTTGAAAGTCGGGGTGAGGGGGTGTCGCTTGTAAAACCGGGTCTGCCCTTTATCAGATTATAAACTTTTTTGGTTTTTTCCAATAAAAGAAGTTCTTTTTCAACCTCTTCAATGGTATCAATACCTCTTTTTGCCCAATCCTCTGCCCTGTTTTTAATAGCGGAGGAGGAGGTTTTATTTTCGCACTTCTGATGCTGAAGAAGTGTAATTATAACCTCGGGGGGAAAGCCAAAATGATCGTAAATCATTACAATAAGAGCCTGTGTATCGTAACCGAAAGTCCCTAAAATCCCCTGAGCCTCATTGCAGATAAAGGTTAACTCCGGCTCCTCGGAAAGTCTCAGAGCAATTTCTCTCTGAGTAGGTCTTTTCACAGGCAGACTACGAAGATTCACCCTCTGTTTTTTAGTTTCTTTGACATTTTCTTCTGTCCGGTCAATGGTTTTTGCATTGCCCACAGCGGTCTTAATGGCTATTTCGTCAATTGTATTATCAACCGCAATAATTCCGTTGCTTTCCCAGAAATCAAGACAATCCGACACATCTTCAACCGCAAGACCCGTGCACATAGAAATCTGATTTGCATCTGCGGCACCGTCGGGATTTCTTAAAATAAAAAGCAAAACCTTAAAGCTTGCAGCAGGTGCAAGCTTTAAGAATTTATCTATAACATCAGTGGGAACGGCAACTGCGCCGTTAATATAATCACATTTAAGTTTAATCATTTTATTCGGGGAATTTAGCAATAACGCCCACGGACCTGCCGTTTACGTATTGGGAAATACCTTTCATATCAATATCTTTTGAAAGTGTACGACCGGCAACAATATAACCCTCTTTTTCTGCAAGACATATAGCACCGGCACTCTCATTCTGTGTACCGCCGAAAGAACGCGCCCAGGTAAGATTACCGAAACGGTCAAAAGAAGCAATTACCATATCGTCACCGCCACGAGTAGTAATGCCCTTAAGATCGCGGGATGAGGAATTAGATTTACCAACAGCTATAAAAACTCCGTCATCCTTTTCTACCACCGCTACAAGGTCATCATCATACTGTCCCCTGAAGGGCTTTGCAAATTCTCTCTTAAGATCATTGTCAAACTTAATTATATATGCATCATCGCCACCACGTGAGGCAAGGTCTGAAACAAATAAGCTGTCTATATTTCCGGAATCTGAGGAGTTGGATTTACCAACAACCACAATACCTCCGTTTTTACAAGCGGTAATGCCTTTAAATGACTCTATTCCTCTACCGGATATGGGAGCTACATCCACATATTCACCCTTTGCGCTGAATTTAACAACACCGGAATCAGATGAGCCAAGACCATCGAACAATTCGCCTGAATAGAAGTTGCCGACTGTAAACAGATTACCATCCGTACCTTCAACGACACCGTTGAAATAGTCTTTGTTACCGCCTACAATATTTTTCCATACAAGATTGCCGTCGGAATCGTACTTAACAATACAAGCTGCGGATTCTAATTCGTTTTTTCCGAAGCCTTTGGCATCAAAATCGTTATTACCTACCGAACCAACAGCTACAACACCGCCGTCAGAAGTTTTTGTACCGCAGTTAAACATATCTACGGTTGATGTACCGAAAATTTTATGCCAGATTTCGTTGCCGTCCTTATCAAATTTAAAGACTGCACCGTCGTAATATCCTTTACCGTTTGCTCCGCCTACATTTTTACCGTAACCGATAGCGTAGAATGTGCCGTCATCATTTGTAAGAATATCCATAATCTGCAGAGTACCGCGTCTGTGTCCGATGGGCTTTTGCCATTTGACATTACCGGATTTATCATACTTTACCAATACTGTGTAGGGTGCGGCATAGCCAAGAGCTTCATATTCTTTGAAATGTCCGTCTTTGGAGTTTGTAACGTTGGCTGCAATATAGTTGCCGTCTTTATCGGTTTCAATACTTGAGAAATAATCCTCCGCTGTACCACCCAGAGAGGCTTTCCAGTCGAGAGTCGCAGGCTCAACCGTAACCGGATTACTTGTAATTTCAATAATTGTGGTATGAACATTACCGGCATTATCTACGGCAGTATGACCCTGACCATCTGTAACAGCAATTGCAGTAGTGCCTAAAACAACCTTGTCACCCTCTGATTTGTTGGGATCCTGCTTGATAATTTCCTGCTTAGTAACCGCTTCACCTTTACTGTTTGTAACCTGTTCACCTTTTTCGTCCGTAACTTTAACGTTAAGGGTTACTTCTTGCTCTTTATAAACAAGAGTTGTAACATTATTACCATCTGCATCAGTTACAATTGAACCGTTGGCATCCGTAACGTTAACATACTCTGTTTCTGCGACATAAGTTACGGGAACACCACTTTCATCAGTAACAGCAACACCGTTTTCATCTGTTACAACAAAAATACCCGGATCGGTAGTATCTTGTTTTTTGTCCCCTGAATTTTTAATGCCCCAACTGATTAATATACCCGCTATCACAACAACTGCACACGCGATGGGTATAGCTATGGCAAGGGTTTTCTTAGATTTATTGTTCTTCGGCTCCTGAGGTTTATCGGAAGAAGCCTTAGGCTTATCCTCTTTTTTTACCACGGGAGGCGGAGCCACCGCTTTTCCCTCACCTTGGGGCGTGTTTTTTTTGTTCTCGTCCATTTATATAACCTCCATTATAGAGTTGCTCTCATTCATATCCTCTTATGCGTATGAAGGTGAATACAGTCATACACATTTTATATTATCACATTGTTTCTGATTTTTCAATCTTTAAAAAATAATATAACATATTACATAAAAAACCGGCTTGTCTATTATCTAATATCAATAATTTTTGCATTTTACTCAAAAAAATCATTGAAACGGCGAAAATTATGTGATAAAATACCAAAGTATAGCACCTATATACTATTTTATTATTACGGGTGTACTAAATTTTGGCAAAATCCATAGCGGGTATCCGCTATCAGGGAGGAATTATTTTGAAATCATACACACAGGACAATATCCGCAACGTAGTTATTGCAGGTCACGGCAGCAGAGGTAAAACCACTCTCGCAGAGGCTATGCTCTACCTTGCAGGTGCATCTGACAGACTCGGTAAGGTTACAGACGGTAACACCGTTCTTGATTTTGATGCAGAAGAAAAAAAGAGAAAAGTTTCCGTTTCTTCAGCAGTTGCAAATTTTGAATGGAGAAACAGAAAAGTTAATATCATCGACACTCCCGGTCTTTTCGACTTTGAAGGCGCAAGAGCTGAAGGTATCCGTGCTGCGGAAACTGCTATTATTGTTCTTTCATCAGGTCACGGTGTTGACGTAGGTGCAGAAAAAGCTTTGCGTACAGCCGGTAGAAATCAGATGGCTAAATTCATTGCCGTTTCAAAATGTGACGGCGAAGACCGTGACTTTTATAAAACTCTTAATGCTTTAAAAGAAAAATACGGCACAGCTATCTGTCCCGTTGTTGTTCCTTACATAGTAGGTGGCAAGGTTGACTGCTACGTTAACTTCCTTCAGAATAAGGCATTCAAATACGATAACGGCAAGGCGACAGAGGTTGCCATTCCCTCCGATGCTATTATCGAGGATATTCACGCTGCCTTTACAGAGGCTGTTGCCTCCGGTGACGACGAGCTTATGATGAAATTCTTTGAAGGCGAAGAATTCACTCACGATGAAATCGTTTTCGGTCTTTCGCAGGGCGTTAAGGACGGTACTGTTGTTCCCGTATACGCTTGTTCAGGTCTTACAACCGATGCTGTTGACCTTCTTATGAACGGTATTACAAAGCTTGCACCCGCACCCAAGGGCGAAGGCGATATTGAATGTGACGAAAATAAACCTCTTGCAGCTATCTGCTTCAAGACAGTTTCCGACCCCTTCGTTGGTAAAATGTCTTTCTTCAAGGTTGTTTCAGGTAAAATTACCCCTGCTACAAAGGCATATAATGCCCGCACCGAAGAAGAAGAAAAAATGGGTAAAATCGTATTCGTTAAAGGTGCAAAACAGGAGGAAGCAACCGAAATCGTTGCCGGTGACATCGGTGTTGTTACAAAACTCGGTGGTTTCAAAACAGGCGACACAATGTGCGATGCTAAGAATCCTGTTGAGCTTGCAGGAGTTGACTATCCCAACGCTTGTTACTCAATGGCAGTAAACGTTGTTAAGAAGGGCGAAGAAGATAAGGTTGCCTCAGGACTTAACAAGCTTGCTGAAGAAGACGGCTGTATGATTTTCTATACAAATAAGGAGACCAAGGAACAGGTTGTTTCCGGTCTTGGTGACCAGCACCTTGAAACAATCGTTTCCAAGCTTAAAAACAAATATGGTGTTGAAGTTGAGCTTTCAGCTCCCCGTGTTGCTTACAGAGAAACAATCCGTAAGGTTGTTGATAAACAGGGACGTCATAAAAAGCAGTCCGGCGGTCACGGTCAGTTCGGTGATGTTTTCATTCGTTTCGAACCCTATTCAGGCGAAGAAGAATTCGTATTTACATCTGACGAGGTTGTAGGCGGTGCAGTTCCCAAGAACTTCTTCCCCGCAGTTGAAAAAGGCTTACGTGAATGTGTAGCAGGTGGTCTTATAGCAGGTTACCCCATGGTTGGCATCAAGGCTTGTCTCCACGACGGTTCTTACCACCCTGTTGACTCCTCCGAAATGGCATTCAAAATGGCTGCTCGTGTAGCTTTCAAAGCAGCTATCCCTGAGGCAAAGCCCACAATCCTTGAGCCTATCGGCACACTCAGAGCTTACATCCCCGACGATAACCTTGGTGATATCCTCGGTGACGTTAACAAACGTCGCGGTAGAGTTTTAGGTATGGGTCCTGCAGAGGAAACCAAAACTCAGGAGCTTGTTGCTGAAGTTCCTATGGCAGAAATGAGCGACTTCGCTATCGCACTTCGTTCAGTAACCGCAGGTCGTGGCTACTTTACACTTGAATTTGCAAGATATGAAGATGCTCCCGCAAACATTGCCGAAAAAGTTATTGCAGATGCAAAGCTTGACGATGATGATGAATAATTAGTAAAAAACTCTTGCTTCGGCAAGAGTTTTTCTTTTGTTCCACGTGGAACAATAAAAAACAATGACAATTCCCCCTTGAAGTAGATACTATATTATGATATAATAACCTTATGTGTAAACAAATCCCTATTAAGGAGAACGACTATGAACTTAAAAGAAAAAGCTCTTGTAGGCGTTTCCAAAGTTAAAACCTATTGGAAAACACCTATGGCGGGACGTTATATGAACTTCCGCGAAATCGCTGCATATTCAGGTGGTGGTATTGGTGCCTATATGATTATTACTATGGGTACTGCCTGTCTTCTTGCCGCTAACAATACCTTGCTCTCGAGCGTATTAGGTATTGCACCGATGGATATGTACGTAATGTACGTTATTGCCGTTGTAGCTAACATTCCCCTTACAGCACTTCGTGCAAACATAATCGACAACACCAGGAATAAAGCCGGTAAATACAGACCGTACATAGTAACTATGGCAATTCCCGCTGCTATTATCTGTATAACCATGGTTTGGTTCCCGTACAATAGTCTTAACACCATTTTCGGTGATCGTGTCCTTTTTGACAAATCTGTAGCGTACATTGTAAAATGTGCAATTGTAATGGTGCTAAACTTATTACTGCACTTTTTCTACTATTTCTTCTACGACGGATACGAGAATCTCATTCATGTTCTTTCCCCCAATTCACAGGAAAGAGCGGATGTTTCTTCCGTTAAAAGTATCGTTTATTCCTTTGCTCCCACAGTTGTAAATCTTTTTACTCCCCTTATTGCACAGAATATTTTCCACTCAAACACAACGGATATCCGCGTTTACAGACTTCTTTATCCCATACTTTCGGTTTTAGGACTTATTCTTTGCATCATAGTTTATAAATACACCGAAGAAAAAATTGTTCAGGCGAGAACACACGTTGTTCAAATCAAGTTCACCGATGCTCTTAAAGCTGTTGCCAAAAACAAATATTTCTGGATCATTTCTCTTGCAAGCTGGATAGGCTTCCTTGAATCATCCTATGCAAACATTATGAAATGGCTCTACGACTACGGCGGAGCTTGTTCCGGTAACACCTTCGGTATTATCCAGACAGTTTACGGCAACGCATCCTTCTGGGGTATGCTTGCGGCACCCTTCTGCATTCGTAAATGGGGCAAAAAGTCCGTGCTTATTGTGACTAATATATTTAATATAATATTCATCCTTGCAATGCTCCTGTTTACTGATGAAATTACATATAATGTAACCATACTTCTTATTCTTTCCTGCCTGTGGCTCAATGCACTTATGGGCTCCTTTGCACATATCCTTAACCCCTCGATTCAGGCAGATATCCGAGATTATCAGCAATATAAAACCGGTGAACGTATCGACGGTATGTTCTCAGCAGTTAATACAATAGGTACAGTTCTTGCTCTTGCTACATCCTCAGTACTTCCGTTTATATATAAACAAAAAGGAATTACCGAAGAAAACGCAAAAATTGTTACTTCTGACCCTGAGATTCTCAGCCGTATTATGCCAATGGGTAAAGAGGAATTTACCACAGTCGGAGAAATTCTTAAGACGCAGTTGGAACAAGGACAGGATAACTACTCGAACGCATATTCCGCACTTTATGACCCTGATATCCTGTTAAGTCTTATCAAAGTTCTTATCGTTGTTGCCGCTTTCGGTGCTTTAATGAACGTTATCCCCTTCTTCTGGTACGATTTCAATGAAGTAAAGCAAAAGGCGGTTGTACGTATTCTTAAAATACGCGCTATGTTTGAAGACTACGGTAATGGCGTTCTTAACGATAAAGATCTTGTTGAAACGGTTGAGCTTATCCGTAAATCAAGAGAAATGAATAATGCCGGGCCCAAAGCTCTTGATAAGAAAACATATAAAGCCGTAAAAGATAAAGCTGCAAGAAAGCTTGCTAAAAAGCAATATTTTGCAGATAAAGAATTTAACGAGGAAATTGAAATTGCCAAGCTTGTTTGCGAGGAGCTTGATAAATTTGACACCGTTCCCTTCCAGAAGCAGATTGAAGCGAGTGAGGTAATTTACAATAACGGTCTTGCAGGTCTGCTTGCAATGGACATTAATGAAGAAAGGGCTCGACTTGCCGAAATAAAGGCACTGCCCAAAGGCACCAAGGACGAAAAGGAAACACGCCAGGCTCTTATCGAAATGGCAAGACAGAAGATTTCCTCCTATAAGGAAATACAGAAGAACTTTGCAAACGGTGAAAACTTTATCCGTCCCGATTATTCTCTTTTACAGAAAAACTACGATAAAGAGGATGCAATAGAAAGGCGCATTAACTTCTTCAGTGCAGAATTAAGAAAAGCAAAGAAAAATCATAACGACAAAAAGATTAAGGAGATTAAAAAGAAAATTGAAGCATTGAAAGCAGAGCTTAAAGAAACTGCTGAGCTTTCAAAGGTTATTTCCGATGCTCAGGCAAACTTCAACAGAGCCGCAAAGCCCTTCCTTAATGCAGAAAAGCTTCTTGTACAGAAAGAAAACTATTCACACCTCGGCGATATTGAATTGCTTTACAAGGATGCAAAAATCCGTAACGATAAAGCACTTGAAAAAGAGCGTATAGAAAGAGAAAGAAAAGACGCTGCAGAAAAAGCTGAAAACGAAAGAATCAAGGCTAAAAAAGCAGCAGAAAAGAAAGCTAAAAAAGAAGCTAAAGAAAAGGCTAAAGCAGGTAAGAAATAATTATTAAAAACCGTCTGAACCAAAAGTCAGGCGGTTTTTAGTTAGGAGTTAGGAATGAGGTGCAAGGAGTTAAGGGGCGCTCCGTGCCGATTATAATGCTGACCGCAGGTCCCGAAACTCCTCCCTCCTAACTCCTCATTCCTCACTAACTTTGTTCCACGTGGAACAAAATCACGTTATACAACACTTGTTGAATATTTCGTTGTTTTATTGTCATATTTTTATGTGTTTGTTCTATTTTTTTCTGCAAAGTTTTCAATTTATTCACAGATTATTAATTACTTTTATATCATATTATGATATACTTTGTTCGTACTTGGAAAGGGAGCCGCACCCGAGTACTTGTACTTAGTTTCTGTTTTTCGGAAACTAACCCCTCCTCAAGTAAACCCTTGGCACAGAGTGTTATACTTTGTGTCGGAAATGCACCGACTGTCCCCTCAGTTGGTGCATTTTCCTTTTTTATGAATATTTTTGCTTTTTAAGTCAATAATTAATTCAACAAATAAAAGGAGTTTTAATTATGGACGAAAAAAATGATAATCTCTCCCCAAAACCCGAAAAGGAAGAACGCAATTCAAAAAAATCCTTAAAAGAAAAATTATTTATTAAAAGCCTTAAACCAAAGATGCCGAAAATGAACGGAATTAAAATTGCTTATGCACTGGCTATACTTTTAGCAATCGGCGGAGCACTCAGTGCAAGGCTTACGGCAAACAACACTCTTAATGATTTAAAAGCAACATTTCCCGAGGATGATTTTACATTACCCACCGCAACATTGAATTTTACCGATAACTACGAAACGGAAGAACCTGATTTTGAAGTACGTCAAAATTTAACGGATGTCCCCGACACAAGGCTTAATACAGAAATTCAAACTCAGGAAACAACAGAACCCGACACCACAGAAAAACTCACAGATTATGCAAAACCGTTTACTGACAGCTACACCTTACCCATAGGCAACGAAATCAGCAAGGATTATAACCCAAATACCCCGGTTTATAACCCCACAATGGGCGATTGGCGTACTCATTCGGGAATTGACTTTTCCGGTGATAGCGGTGCGCAGGTAAAAGCAATAGCCGAGGGCAAGGTAATTAAAATTTATGATGATGCGTTATATGGAACTGTGGTTGAAATTGACCACGGAAATGAAGTAACAGCAAGGTATTGCGGAATTAATAAAGAAACGCTTGAAATAAAAGAAAACAGTGAAGTCAAAGCAGGGGCATTAATAGGATATTTAGGTGAAATTCCTTGTGAAAAAGATGAAATCAGTCACCTCCATTTTGAAATTTTCTATAAAGGAAAAAATGTTGACCCCCTTGAAATTATGAATAAGTAAAAAGCTCTTGCCTCGGCAAGGGTTTTTTAATGCTATTTTCAACAAATGTCGGATAACCTGTTTATATAATAATCACAAAAAAATTACCTTTTGTTGACAAAAGATAAGAAACAATAATATAATACATCTATTATATAAGGAAAAGGATGTTTTTTATGCAAAACAGAAGAAAACGCAGATTTTTTACTGTGCTGATTATGTGCATATTTATGTTCACTGTTGGTACAATTTGCTCCTTTGCAGGTAACGATGCTCCTACTAAAGAAGCTGCACCCGTTGAAGCAGTTGCACAGTCAGATACAGTATTCACAGTAGTTTACGATGCGGAAGACCCCGATAGTGCCGTAACCTACGACCTATCTTTACACTCAGAGGACGAAGATAATCCGGGTGTAAAGGGTGCTTTAGAATACGTAGGTAACTACGCTGACAACCTTGAAGCAGATAAAGAAAATTTTGAAGCTCACACAGATGCTGCAATTAAAAAGATTCGCGAAACTATCCCTACATACGCAACCTTCGCGGCTCTTCTTGCTCCAATTATCGCAATCGTACTTGCACTTATTACCAAAGAGGTTTATTCCTCTCTTGCTATCGGTATAATTGTTGGCGGTGCTATTTACGCAGGCGGTAATTTCGAGGGTACACTCGTTCACGTAGTACAGGACGGTTTCATTGCAAACGTTGCCGACTCCTACAATATGGGTATTCTCATATTCCTAATTCTCTTAGGCGCTCTTGTTGCTATGATGAACAAAGCCGGTGGCTCTGCCGCGTTCGGCAGATGGGCTGCATCCCATATCAAATCAAGAATAGGTGCTCAGCTTGCCACCATTGCCCTCGGTGTTCTTATTTTTATTGATGACTATTTCAACTGTCTTACAGTTGGTTCGGTTATGCGCCCCGTTACCGACGCTAACAAAATTTCACGTGCAAAGCTTTCATATCTCATTGATGCCACTGCCGCACCGATTTGTATTATTGCTCCTATTTCTTCCTGGGCAGCAGCCGTTTCATCTTATGCTCCGGAAGGCGTAAATGGTATTACTCTTTTCTGTAGTGCAATTCCATTTAACTTCTATTCTCTTATGACATTCGTTTTCATTATTGCTCTTACTTTAATGAAATTTGATTACGGTCCAATGAAACTTCACGAAGCAAATGCTTTAAAAGGTGACCTTTTCACATCAGGCGAAATTAAAGCAGACGACTCGTCTGAAAAAGTTGAAAAAGGTAAAGGAAAAGTTATAGATTTAGTTTTACCTATTATTATTCTTATTGCAATAAGCGTATTCGCCCTCGTTTATGTTGGCAGATGTATGGGTGAAGAGTGGGTATTCAATTATCTTGATTACGATTCATCTTTAGGATTTGTTGATGCGTTCGCAAATACTGACGCAACAGTTGGTCTTCCTTGGGGTGGAATTATTGCTCTCGTAGTAACAATTATTTATCTTATTGCAAGAAGAGTAATTTCTTTCAAAGATGCTATGGAATGTATTCCAAAAGGTTTCATTGCAATGGTTCCTGCACTTCTTATTCTCACAATGGCAACTACACTTAAAAATATGACAAACTTACTCGATGCTTCAGGCTTCGTTGAGGGTGCCATGGCAAATGCAGG
>JAZNVE010000047.1:0-10387 GCA_045592665.1 Acutalibacteraceae bacterium | reverse complement strand
GTAATATTTATCAACAATCAAATGTGCATCTCTGCAATAATAAGCAAGGATGTTTCCGTTTTCATCCTTTTCAACAGAAGCTTTTTCGGTAGGAATATCACAGCTCCACCAACCCCAGCCCATTCTGAAATAGACATAGCTTCCGGTTTTAGCTTTTTCACTTGGCATCATATGGAAAGCTGAACCTTCGGGGAATTCAACGGTCATTCCGCTGGGAATATGGAATTCAGTTTCAGTAGGAGCGGCATAAAAATCAATTTCGGGGAAAATGATGTGATTGTAACCATCCTCGTATGCTTCTGTGATAGCATCATATATAGCATTGGTTGTCATAACGTAGTCGCTTTCAGAAAACGTATTTCCGTTTTTGCTTATATAGTCAGCAGAAATTTTCACTGCAATGTCTTTTGTTGCATTTTTATTTACAATTTCGATTGTACAACTATCAGACATTTCGGTACCTCTTAATGTTGCCGTAATAGTAACGGTTCCGGCTTTTTGAGGAACAACCAAACCATCTATTACTAAAGCTACGGTTTCATCCGAAGATTTCCACGAAACATCGTACTGGTCAGAAACACCATCATGATTTACATTAAAGGGATAAGGTACTGCAGATAATGCATACTTGTATCCCAAAGGTAAAGTTTCAGGTTTTTTTATAATATGAACGCTTTCGTATTTGCTATGGTCAATTCCAAGGTCAGGCTCAACATAATCGGAAATAGTGTAATTTAACATCATTCCGTTACCGTCGTCAATTGAATAATTACCCGCCTCCGTAGCGGTATCGTACCATTCAGGAATACCGTATTGACCTGTTTTAGTAAACGCAAAGGCACTTCCCAATCCTGTAATTCCGTTATTGACACGACCGACAATTGTATCAGCACTTGCAGTCAGAGAGATTTCATTTTCTGCAAAATGGTCAGCCATTTCTTCTTTTGTGAGTTTTTCGGAATACACTATAAACTTTTTGAATTGATGTTCGGCGGATAAAGTGAACGTACTATTGATGTAATTAGACCAAGAGTTTACTTCAATGTATTCATCATTAATTTGCATTGTATAAGGGCGTTCATTTTTATCAAAAGACAGACACCAATAAGATTCCCCGCCATCCAAAACACTCTTGTCATAGTTTAAAGAGGGTCTCAATATATATTTTGTGCCGGCCGGACTGCCACCGAAAGGAGTTTTGACCAGACCCCAGGTACTTGGATTGACAGATTCCTGGAGTAAAAATGCTCCACCGTAATAACTTAAATTCTTCCCAACAGGTGAATCTGTAGAAAGTTTATTGTAAACCATAACGGTTTCAATACTTGCCTTTTCATATAAAGCAGGAAGTTTAACTGTTCCTCCTCTGAAATAACCGTCGCTATCTATAACGGCATTTTCCATTTCCTGACCATTTACAAGATTAATAACTTTATCGTCAACCACCGTATAATATGCTACAATACGACTATCTAAAATAAGTTTGTCAATTGTTCTGGCCTCTTCTTGAGTACAAACAGAGCATATCCTTTTTTCTTGTCCTGCCGATACAGCAGTGGCCGGAGTTTCGGTTTTCCACTTACTCCAATTATGTCCTTCGGTTTTTGTAACAACCTCCGTTGTTTTTGTACCAAAAAGTTCGTCAGAGAATATTGCAGTATATTTTACTTTACCATCTTCTGTGCAGGTTAATTCCGAAAGTGTTTCACTTGTCGCATCAGCGGTTTCCGATATAATATGCTTATTACAAATAGTACACTGTGAAGTTGCTGTGCAGGTTGTATAGTTATTTTTCCAACTGTAATAAATCTCTGCATTATCTTCGCATTGTGTATTTGCAATTTCACCATATAGAGCGGTAAGCTCAATCAAGTCTTCTTCGTTTACATTACCGTCACCATTGATATCGGATGCATATTTTTTTGCAGTTGAAAGTTTATATGGATTTGCAATAGCATGTTTAATTGCAATCAAATCCCATTCTTCAAACGCAACCCCGTTACAATCATAGTCACCAACTGCATATATATCAACACTTGCAAAGCCATTTATTAAAAGTTGCATAAGATGAGCATCCAAAACATCAAGACACCCATCACTATTTATATCATAACAGATAATATTATCGTAACTTGTCGTTTCAAACTGTTCGTAGTCACCTGCAAGAATTGTGTTTACAAGCAACTGATAGTCCTGAACATCAATTATCCCGTCATTATTGATATCGCCAACAATATCAGTACCACCTGATTGTACTGTTATGTTACTATTGCAAGCATCACTGCTTTCAACCGTCACCTGTTGCGAGAATTCCTGTGAATTCTCGCATACTGCCCCAACGGATGTTGACATTGTTGATACAATTATCAATACCGAAAGCATAACGGACAATAATTTTTTTATATTTTTCATAAAACCACCCTTTTAAAAATGTGGATTTTTATATAATTATACAATTTAATTGTAGCAAGGTTTTTAAAATAAAACAAGATTTTTTATTAATTTTAGAATGTTTTTTCTATATTTTTCCAAAAAACAATGTGATTGCGGGGTTAACCCTACAATCACATTTATAATTTATTATTACGTTGTATTGGTCGCTATAAGATCAGCAATACTCTATCTGCAATCAGCTTTTCAATTGTATACATTGGTTTATTGGGTGAATTATCAATGTTTTTTGCCACGTTTTTTATAGTCCTCATTGATTTCATCGCTCCAGTCTGATTGGAGTGGGGCGTTAGAACGCATTTGGCAGATGCTCTCAGAGACTGTTGCATAGAGGATTTTTGTACCCTTTCCCTCTGCGATATAATTGACTGCTCGGTCGGAGTCTATTCCATACTGTGCGGCAGTTTCAACTGCATCTATATTGGCGCCTATGAAGAGGAATTCCCAACCATATTTTTCTTTCTGACGCTCAATCATATGCTTCACCCTATCGGATGTGTAATTGTGGCTGGCATTCTCCATACCATCGGTTGTTATAACGAACATTGTATGCTCCGGCACATCTTCAGGACGAGCATGTTTATGCACATTGCCGATGTGGTGAATTGCGCTCAAAGAAAACAATCTTTTAATTGGTAGCTGTAGCATTGGTCCGGATAAGAAAGAACCGGGTGCCTGGGGCTTCGGATACAATATCCGTTCTGACTATTGGAACAAGGGACTAACCACAGAAGCTACAAAAAAGATGATTGAATTTGCAAATAAAAAATACGGTATAAAAAACTTTGTTGCAAGCCACGCAGTCGATAACCCCGCTTCGGGTAAGGTTATGGAAAAGTGCGGTTTAACCTTCGACCACTACGGAGAATACAGCACCTTTGACGGTACTCAAACCTTCAAAGCAAAGTTCTATAAACTGCACCTGGAGTGACGATGTTGAATTTTGGAAATATATAATTTTTGAGTTATAGCTATTATTGAAACATTTACAAATATGTGGTATCATATCTCCATACTTGTTAAAGGTAGGAATACTTTATGAATTATCTTAAATATGTAAATATTAAGCAGGGGTCAAAATCTCTGCACCGTTTTTCTCAGGGTAATACCTTACCTCTTGTTCAAAGACCCTTCGGTTTTGCGGCTTTCAGCTTGCAAACAGAAACATCAAGAGGTAGTTGGTATTACCATCCGGATGACCGTTCCGTTGAGGGTATTCGCCTCACACGTCAGCCAAGCCCCTGGATTAGTGAACACAGCGCATTCACAATGATGCCCCAGATTGAAAAGCCTTACGTTGAGTTTGAAGATTGCTGGTCGGGCTATGACCCCGAAAAAGCAATTTTGCAGCCCCACTATCTCAAGTGCTATCTCAAAAGACCCTTCTGTGATTTTGAGCTTACTCCCACAGAATATGGTGCTTGTATAAGACTAAGCTTCAAGACGGATTTGGACCGTTATCTTTCAGTTTTACCCGTTAAATTCAATTGCGAATATGAGTACGATAAAGATAATAATCGTCTTTATTGTTGGACGGATTGCAACCAAGGCAGAAAAACTCACGATAAAGGAACACTCAAGGGTTATTACGTTTTTCAGTTTGATGCAGACTCAGTTGATGCGGACAAGATTCTTACAGGTAACAGGGATACCTGCGATACCGAGCACAGCTTACATATCAGGGGTGAAGGCACGGGCATTCATATTGCGTTAAAGAAAAAGGACGTTACATTTACGGTTGCAACATCCTTCATAAGCTACGAACAAGCGTTAAGAAACCTTCAGCACGATTCAAACTACGGTAGCTTTGATGAGCTTAAAGCCGAGAACGAGCGTATCTGGAACGAATATCTCAGCAAAATTGAGATAGATGCAGATGAAGATACAATGAAAACATTCTACAGCTGTATGTACCGCACATTCCTCTACCCTCACAAGGCTTATGAACCCGATGAAAACGGCAACCCCATTCATTATTCACCTTGTGCTGACAAGGTTCTACCCGGTGTGAGATACACAGACAACGGATTCTGGGATACATACCGCACAAACTATCCTTTCTATGCTATTGTTGCAAAGGATATACTCCCCGAAATTATTGAGGGTTATATTCAGGACTACAAAGATGGCGGTTGGCTTCCTCGTTGGACTGCGGGCGATGCAAAAAACTGTATGCCAAGCACCGCAATTGATGCAGTAATCGCAGATATTGCCACAAGAAGCTTGATTTCAAAGGATTTACTTGAAACCGCTTTCCAAGGCATGGAGCATCACGCAAACAAATCTTCCACAGTACCTGCTTACGGCAGAGAGGGTTGTGAGGAATATCTTGAGTTGGGTTATGTTCCTTGTGACAAATTCAAAGAAAGCGTAAACCTTACACTTGATGCGGCATACTTTGATGATTGCCTTGCAACTGTTGCCGATATTCTCGGCTACGAGGACAAGAAAGAAAAATATCTTAAACGAGCTAAAAATTACAAAAACATCTTCGATAAAGAAACCGGCTTTATGAGACCCAAGGATTCCAAGGGTAATTTCAAACCCGACTTCGACCCGATAAAATGGGGCGGAGACTACACCGAAGCCGCCGCCTGGCAGACAACCTTTGCAGTACAGCACGATATTGACGGTCTTGCAGAGCTTTACGGTGGTAAAGAGGGTCTCATCAAAAAGCTTGATGAATTTTTCGCTACTTCTGCGGATTACAGAGTTGGCGGATACAACTATGAAATCCACGAAATGACAGAAATGGCAGCTTGCGATTGGGGTCAATGCGCGATTTCCAATCAGCCCAGCTTCCACATCCCCTTCATCTACACATATCTCGGCAAACCCGAAAAAACCGAATATTGGCTCAAAAGGATTTGTGCAGAAGGCTTCTCTTGGAAGGATGACGGCTTCCCCGGTGACGAGGACAACGGCTCAACTGCCGCTTGGTATATTTTCAGTTGTCTCGGCATTTACCCCATCACTCCCGGTAAACCCATTTACACAAACAACAAACCAATAGTTGATAACATCCGTATTCTCGGTAAAAAGGTTGATTTTACAAAGTACGGCAATATGATTACTTATGATGAAATAATGAAAGAGATAGAAGAATAAGGAGACAGATTTATATGCATAAAAAATTAGCTCTTACGCCCCCTATGGGGTGGAACAGTTGGGACTGTTACGGTGCGGCTGTAAACGAAGAACAGCTTCTTGCCAATGCGGATTATATGGCAAAGCACCTTAAGGACTACGGTTGGGAATACGTTGTTTGCGACATTCAATGGTCCGAGCCTACGGCAAACAGCTTCTACTACAACTACTTTGCACCCCTTTGTATGGATGAATATTCACGCCTTATTCCATCCGTTGAAAGATTCCCTTCTTCCGCAGGTGGCAAAGGCTTCAAGCCCATTGCGGATTACATTCATTCACTCGGTCTTAAATTCGGTATACATATTATGAGAGGTATTCCGAGACAGGCGGCACACCAAAACACCAAAATCAAGTGTGAGGGCGTTACCGCTAATGATATTGCAAACCCCACTTCAATATGCAAATGGAATCCTGATATGTACGGTCTTCACCCTGACAAAAAAGGCTCACAGGAATATTATGATTCAATATTCGAACTTTACGCATCGTGGGATGTGGACTACATCAAGTGCGACGACATTGCCAACACCGAGATGTTCCCCGACAACCCCTATTCCGCAAGAAAAGAAATCGAAATGCTCAGAAAAGCTATCGACAAATGCGGTAGAGATATGGTTTTAAGTCTTTCGCCCGGTCCTGCACCCGTATGGGAGCACGAACACCTTGCCTCTCACGCAAATATGTGGCGTATGACGGGTGATTTCTGGGATGAATGGAGCAAACTCCACGCAATGTTTGAGCGTTGCTACGCTTGGCAGGAATATGTTCAACCCGGTGCATGGCCCGACTGCGATATGCTCCCCCTGGGCAGAATTCAGATTACAGAAGAAAAACCCGAGTACAGGGACCGTTACACACGCTTTACCCACGATGAACAGATAACAATGATGACCCTTTGGGGTATATTCCGCTCCCCTCTTATGATGGGTGGCGAAATGCGTGATAACGATGAATTCACCCTTTCACTTCTTCAGAACAGAGAGCTTATTGATATGCTTAAAAATTCAAGCGGTGCAAGACAGTTCAAACGTGAAGAAACCGACGGAAAAGGTGAAATTATATGGACTTCAACAGGTGAAAACTGTAAATACGTTGCCCTGTTTAACACCGACGACAACGAAAGAGATATCAGTTTCGATATTACCGATATTTCAATCGGTGGCGTTAAATACAGTGTTTGGGATATGTGGAAACACCGGGAACACACCGTAACTGATGCCGAATTCTCCGCAAAGGTTAACCCTCACGGTGCAAGACTTTTTAAGATTACAGTAAAATAATACACAATAAAAAAACTAAGACCGAACGCCTTTTACAAGGTATTCGGTCTTAGTTTATTTATCCGCAACATTAAATTTCTACAATGTTAACCGGATGATTTTTATCAAAAATTATACTATCATTTTTTCTGTCAACATTTCTTAAAGTAATATCCACCACAGGATATGACAAACCATCAATATCCAAAGCCTGAAAATAAACCTTGGAATTCTTTAAATCTGTATCAATAAGTTTTATATTCTCGGAAGGATAGTTTGAGTGGATAAGATATTCAATCTCGTTCTCAATTGAAATACGCTCAAGGGTAATGTTGCCCTGTGCAACAGGATTACAACCGGGATAAAAGCTTCTGGCGTAATTGTCGTAATTCAAAGAAATGCCAACGGCACATTGACGTTTTTTCTGCAAACGGATATCACGCAGAACAATGTTTCGACACCCGCAATCATACACGGACTCGTTTCGCACACATACCCACATAATTCCGTCATATTCCTTAACGCCATCCGTGTGGGTAGGTTGTGTATAAGAAGTATAAACTTTACCGTCCGGTTGCATTACAACCCGATACACCCGTCCGCAAGAGCAAACCGTATCGGAATGTTGAACAATCATACCCTCATACCAATCGCACCAAGCACCCCCAAGAATACGGCAGAAAAATCCCGTGGTCGTATCGTCGGATAAATCGTAGCAATTCTCGATAATACCATCTTCAATCCAACCCACGTGGGTGTTTGATACGGAATAATCAAAGGCGTTAAGTGCTATGGGGTCATCAAAAGTGCAAAATTTTCCGTTTCGGATTACAAAGCCTTTACCCCATCCGAGATGCACCCCGTCTTTCTCACCTGTGACAAAGAGATTTTCAAGACGAATATTTTCAAATGCACTTACCTGAATTGCATAATCTTTCTTCAGAAGTCCGATACACTCAAAATCTTCAACCACAAGATTGGTAATATTAATCATTCCTATATGTGCCCGTAAACCAACAAGACGGCTATTGACACCCCAATCGGCACTCTCTATCCCGTTACAATCAATATGTAAACCCGACAGAGTGATGTTGTGATTATAAATTCCCGTTGCAAAGCCCTTATTAACGAAAACGCAACCGTTTCGTCCTGTCCGACTTTCCTGACGGCGGATTTTAACACCCTTTGAAAATATTATTGTTGTATTATCACCAATTTCAATAGTTTCCGAAAGGTCATATATCCCCGTCAGTTCCACAATAATTTCTCCGCCTGAATTAATCACTCGCTGTAAAGCCTGTGCGTTACTCCATGCATCGTTTCCGGGTAAAAAACCATATTCGTTTGCATTTTTCATAGTTTTTCCTTTTAAAATCAAATTAAAAATTATAAAGCCCGATAATAAGGACAAATATCTTCATAATGTCCGTCCTTCATACGAAAGCCCTTTGGTATCGTACCCAACTGAGTAAACCCGAGTCGCTCGTATAAGTGTCTGGCGTGAATATTTGTGGCAACAACCGCATTAAATTGCAAAACAGAAAAACCATTTTCACGTCCTTGCTCAATGCAATCCAATACCAGCTTTTCGCCTATATGTAATCCTCTGATATGAGAACTGACCGCATAACTTGCATTGCAGATATGACCGCATCGCCCGATATTATTGGGGTGCAAAATATAAAGACCGTATATTTTTTCGGTTTCGGTGTCTACGGCTACACCGCTATACGTTTGCTCAGAAAAAAATTTCGCTCCACTTTCAATTGTCAGGAATTCCTCTTGCGGAAAGGCATTACCCTCTGAAACAATCTCATTCCAGATTTCTACCATTTCTCGCAAGTCTTTTTCTTCATATTTGCGTATTACTATTTCCACTTATTTTACCTCGTCAATTTGGAATTTATCGTTATAAATCAATATTGATTTCGTACTTATCTTCAATGAGTATATAGTTCACGTTATGCTTCTGTGCCAGCTCTAACATTTCTGCATTATCTGCCAACACACTCTCCATTGTGCACCATTCATCATCCAAACGATTTTCAATGACATTTGCATATTTCTTTATGTCAGCAAAGTGATTCCTGATATATTCCTCATTCATTATCAGACAGTAATATTTGATATCTTTGAAATATTCGTTTTCAAAATCCTTCTGCCAATCGAATGGAATATAGCAACCTTCGACAATTAAGTTCTGCTTGTTTTCGATAGCGGTTTTTATCATTTCACGGATGATGGGCCATAAGTATGCTGTTAAGTCTTTATCCTCGCTAATCGGAGTGAGTTCAGTATTTCCGCTACGGATTAATCCCATTTTTAGATGGTCTATTGAAATATACGGATATTTAAATTTTTCCAGCAGCTTTTGGGCAAGAGCCGTTTTGCCTGTATGTGATGCTCCGGTAATTAAAATAATCATCTCATTCATCCCTACAAATTCAAGTTTGTCAAATTAATTCTGTCAGAGAAATTTATATTATCATTTTTGGAAATACTGTTTAATTTCCGTCATTCTGCTTTCTTGTTTTACACTGAAAGGACAACGGCTTTCACAATGTCCGCATTTAAGACAGGCATCCGCTTTTACGGATAACTTTGTATAGTGGTTGGCAGCAATATCGTCACCCGCCAGAGCAAGGTCATAATATTTATTCACAAGACCTATATCTATCCCTGCGGGGCAAGGTTGACAATGGTTACAATAAACGCAGGTACCCGTAATTGTATCCGCAGTAAATGTACCTATAACGGAATAATCCTTTTCTTCATCACTTGCCGTAAGGAATTTCAGTACTGTATCAAGATGCTCCATTGTCTGAACACCCGGTACAACTGTTAATACACCCGGACGGTCAATAGCATACTGCAAACACTGGGTATGGGTAAGCGCTTCGCCAAAGGGCGACTGTTCTCCTGAGAGCAGTTGACCTGCGAAAAATGGCTTCATAACACTGATACCAATACCTTCACACTCGCATCTTTTGAATAAATCAAAGCGTTCTTTAACGCTACCGATACCGTATTCGTCGCCCTTTTCGAAATCGTAGGCGGGATTTACGGAAAACATCATCATATCCACAACACCCGTATCAATAATACGATTTGCAACACTTGGTGTATGTGAAGAAAAGCCGATGTGACGAACAATACCCTGTTCCTTTAATTCTTTAAGGTAGTCGAAAACTCCGATTTTACACAGCTCGTCAAAATCCTCATCCTCGTCAACACAGTGTAAAAAGCCAAAATCGGTATAATCAGTACCGAGAGTTTCAAGCTCCCACAAAAATGTCTTTTTTATAGTTTCAAAATCACGGCACCAACCATACTCTCCGTTCTCGTCATAAACCGCACCAAAATGCATCTGTAAAAACACCTTGTCACGACAGTCGCGAATCGCTCTGCCCACAGGGGCGTACGATGCACCCGCAGTACACAAATCAAAGAAATTGATACCGTTTTCTATTGCCTTGCGTATTATGGCTTCAATTTCATCCGGGGGTGTTTTTCCTATACCACCCATA
>JAZNVE010000046.1:0-2572 GCA_045592665.1 Acutalibacteraceae bacterium | reverse complement strand
GACCCCGAAATGTGTGAATGGATAGCCTTCCCCTCTGAGGGTGAAGAATGGGGTGGTCAGAAATACGGTATGCTCCCCAGATGGCATTGTAACTGGAGCGGTGTTCCCTTTGCAACACCCGGCGGTTTCCCTTGCTATAATTCTCCTAAATATCTTGATTGGTACAGAAATCAGGTAACAGAGGGCTTTATCAAGCCATTAATGGAAAACTACAACCGTCTTAAGGCGGTGGGTAAGGGCTATCTTCTGGCAGGTATAAATACAGGTTGGGAAACACAGATTCCCGATTATACAAACGATACTTATGCTTCTTTACAGGAATTTGAAAAAGCTCAATACGGTATGCACGCGCTTCACAATATGGGTTATGACGAGGCATCACTTAAAAGAGAAGCTGATGAACGCATGATGAGTGTTGATGAGCTTAAAAGAGAATTACTCTACGGTGTCCTTGCGGATTATATAGAATTCACATGTAAAATGTTTTATGATTCGGGTGTGGAGAAAAGTAAAATCTTTTCACATATAGTTTCGCTATCCACGGCACTTGGCTATTGTACAACTGTTTTTCCTCCTACATACGTGTGCATAAACGATTATTGTACACCCGGTTGGACAATGAGCCCCAAAACCTGTCCGTATGACCTTGATATGTTGGAAAAACAACTTGCCGAGAACGGTAGGAATGAATATGTGAACGCAGAAGGCTATGCTCATTATGATGATGTGGCAACCTGTACTGCGTATTTTGAAGAGAGTTTATGCGGTAACGCAAAACTTATAACGGTTTTTGGTTACGACCAAGCAACGGGTACATACGGGTATCAGAAATCTCCTGATTTTTATTTCGTTAAAGTAACAAAGTCGTGGCTTGCCCGTGAAATAGGTGCGAATTATTCCTGGAGTACTCGCCCAAGTCTTGTGGCGAAAAAAGACAACTGTAAAGAAAGTGGTTGTACAGGTACATATTCCAACGGTTTTTGCTCGGCGAATGCATCTCACTATGAAAAGGCAAGGTTAAATGCAAACGGTGCTTACGACATATCCAATGCGGGTCAGCTTTATTGGTTTGCGGCTCTTGTAAACGGCGGAACAACTGATGCAAAGGCGGAGCTTACGGCGGATATTATTGTTAATAATGGTGTTGTTGACGCCGCAGGTAACCTGCAGAGTGGTTCATTTCGTTCCTGGACGCCTATTGCAAGCGGAGAAACAAGTGTGATCGGTACTTACAACGGAGAAAAATTTACAGGTTCATTTGACGGTAAGGGCTACACAATAAACGGTTTATATTCAAGTACCTCGGATAGGTATATAGGTTTATTCGGATATAACGGCAGCGGTACTATTAAAAATGTCGGTATTATTAACTCTTATTTTGCCGGCGGAAGATATACGGGCGGTATTGCAGGACAGAATGACGGTACAATTACAAACAGTTATTCAAACAGCGCAACAAATTGTACCCGTTATACGGGCGGTATCGCGGGTAATAATAGCGGTACAATTTCAAATTGTTATAATGTGGGAAAAACAATGGGTACGTCAAGTAGTTCTTGGAGTAGTGCGTATTATATAGGTGCTATAAGCGGTGATAACAGCAAAACTGTTGCAAATTGCTTCTATTTAACGGGATGTGCAACAGCGGGAAGCACCACTCAGTATGGTATAGGCGCAAAAAGAAACTCTACTACTGCGGATAGTGCTAACGTTACCACAGCTAAAGAAGCAAGTCAGTTTTACAGCGGAGAGGTTGCATATTTGTTACAAGCTGCCAATACAGTTCAGACCTGGGGTCAAAAGGGCAATGTTGTTAACACCCTTCCTTGCGTTTCGGGAAGAGAGCTGTATGCAGTTGCTAAATATACATCCGATACAGGCTATTCAATAGCGAGCCTCGGTGATGTGAATGATGATACTTTAGTTGATGAAAACGATTATCAGATTTTTGTTAACGTTGCATTAAGCGATGAAAACACCGTTGACGATATTTCTGACAGAACCGCCTTTTTACGTGGGGATATTAACGGTGACTGGATTGTAGACGTTCTTGACGTATCGCTCGTTTACAGAATGTATTTTGACCAATATGACGTTCCGATATATTTACCCGGTGACTTTGACGGTGACGGAGTATGTACCGATGCGGATACAGAAAAAATAAAGGAAACAATAACCAATGGTTATTATGCGGGTAAAGGTCCTCTGTACTCCTGCGATTTTAACGGTGACGGATATATGGATGACTGGGATTTAGAGTACGCTTACGATGTCTCCGCAGAGGATAACTATGTTTATTTTAATACAAAATACGGTAGCCATGAAAGACATACCTTTGATTTATATATACCTAAGGACAAAAAAGTTGTAGGTATGGTTCTTATGATTCACGGCGGAGCGTGGATAGGCGGAAGTAAAGAAGGATACAGAGCGTGGCTTGAAGAGTTTGCTGCCAAAGGTTATGCGGCAGCGGCAGTTAACTACCGTTATATATGCGATACTGTTGATCTTGACGATATTATGGATGATATTGAACAAGCGGTGGCATTTATGAAAGAAATTGCAGATTCCC
>JAZNVE010000045.1:0-13072 GCA_045592665.1 Acutalibacteraceae bacterium | reverse complement strand
GTCATTACATTGGGAACACCGTATTCGGGCAGGTTGCCGATGCCAAAGGTATTGGCAACCGTGGTGTTGGGCTGACCGCCCAGCAGATGGATCAGATCCTCATCGCTGAGCTGTGCCAGGAATTCATCCAGAGTGATTTTGCCATCAACAACGTCCATCAGCGGGTGGCCCAGGTAGGGGTTGACCTTTACCCGGGGTGCGTATGCCCGCTGACCGGGACTCATGGCTTCTTCGGTGCCAGCAATCATTTTGGGGAAGATGCAGGCATTCATGTCCAGAGCATGAGAAGTGGGCAGTTCTTCATAACTGCCGTCAGAGCGAAGCCGTCCGGGCAGGGAAGTAGGGGCCAACTGCCGGGTCAGCTGGCGGGTCACCGTATCGGCATCCAGTACCATAGTAAAGTCCATGGTTTTCAGATCGTGCAGACCGCCGCCGATGGAGAAACGGTATTCACCCCGTTCAAGAACATAGGCCGATTCGGCAACCAGACCGGTATCAGGGTAGGATGCCAGGGAATCCCGGGAGAAAGTCAGGTGCAGTTTCTGGGTTTCACCGGGCATCAGAAGCCTGGTCTTCTCAAAAGAGGCAAGGTGGTATTTTGCTTTGCCCAGCTTGCCCTGTGGTGCACTGTAATAGAGCTCAATAACTTCTTTACCAGCTACGTCACCGATATTTTTAACGTCAACCATTGCGAAGATTTTGCCCTCACGTTCAAGGCATACCTTACCGCTTAATTGGAATTTGGTATACGAAAGACCAAAACCGAAGGGATAACGAACGTTTTTATCCGCATCGGGGATAGTTTCAAAATATCTGTAACCAACGTAAATATCGTCGGAATAATCAACGTGGTCGAAACATTCCCAGAAATCCGCTTTACAGGGATAACAATCATAGGATTTAGCAATGGTATCAACAAGTTTACCCGAGGGGTTAACATCACCGCAAAGAAGGTCCGCAATGGCAGAGCCACCTTCCATACCACCTTGCCAACCGAAAAGTACACCTTGTACCTTTTCATTTTCGGCAAAGTATTCACAGTCAATTGTTGCACCGGAGTTTATAACGATAATAACTTTTTTAAAAAGTGTGGTGGCTTTGTCAATTAAATCTTTTTCGAGGTCCGAGAGATAGTAGTCACCGCCCTGAGGTCTGCGGTCAACACCTTCTGCAGAAAAACGGCTGAGAGTAATAATTGCCGTATCCGCCCATTCAGAGGCGGATTTAATAAGCTCATCGGGAACTTTTGCTTCGGTTACGTGCATTTTTGCGAATGTGTCGTAAGTCATATCGTCACGCATGGTGCAGAATTCCATTGTGTTAACAACATCCCATATAGCATCAATTTGCTTCTGAGTAAGTACATTTACACTTTCTTTTTCAACGTAATCTTTATAAAAATCAACAAGGGGCATATACAACTGTACCTTGTTTTCTTGTTCTTTAACCTTGAATCCCTCATAAATATTGCGGATGTAGGGGCAGTTAACGTCACCGCTACCGCCACCGCCTTTTATGTATTCAATAGTTGCTTTACCGAACAGAGCAATTTTTTCGCCTTTTTTAAGAGGTAAAGCGTTGTTTTCATTTTTTAAAAGCACCATACCCTCAGTTGCCGCTTTTTTTGAAAGGGCTATATGGCGGGGGGATGCAGTAACGCATCTGCCGTCCTCACCTAAAGGAATACAGGGTTGAAATTTAAATCTTGCGTATTTATCCATAAAAGAACCACCTAACTGATAATGTAATTATTGTGATTATATATTATGTTTTTTATTTTTTCAATAAAAAAGAAAAATGAGTTCTAAAAAAATAACACAATTTTGACAAAAAGAGTTTACAGATTATTCATAAAGCTGTGACATGGTTGCAACAATCGTATTTTACAATATAAACCAACATAAGAAATAAAGTTTCTTATGTTGGCTGAAAGTATTTTAAAATATAGGGGGTATTATTATGAAAAAACTTGTCAGTACAATTCTCGGCGTTTGCTTAATCATATCTCTAATCAGTATCCCTGTTTCTGCAACAGGTGGTGTGTGGTCTATTGACAGTAAAGGCTACGTTACTGCTTACAGCGGAACAGAGAGCGTTGTAACTGTGCCGGATACAATTTCGGGTATAACAGTAACGGGTATTGGTGAAAGGGTTTTTGAAAAGAATACAAAAATAACAGAAATCACTTTACCTGAGAGCTGTACGTATATCGATAGTTGCGCATTTAAAAACTGTTCAAATCTTAATATGATTAATGCACCAGGCGTTACAACTGTAAAAAAAGATGCTTTTTGGAGATGCAGGAAGCTGGATTACGTAAATATGCCCGAATTAACCAAGCTTTCACAGCGCTGCTTTATGTCCTGTGGTGAGCTCAACAACCTTCCGGTTGAAAATTTCACCTTGATTCCGCAATATGCTTTTTCCGGCTGTAAATTTACTTACATAACTTTCCCGAACGTTACAACAATTTACAATGATGCTTTCAGTAATTGCCGTAATCTTGTTGAGATTTCCTTACCGTCGCTTCAGGATGGTTGCTTGTACGAACGAGTGTTTTCGGGTTGTGTTAATCTCGAAAAAGTGAATTTCCCTGACGACGTAGTTTCCTTGGGCGGTTATTGTTTTGAGGGCTGTAAATTTACGGATTTTAGCTTTTTAGAGAATCTTGAGTATGTGTACATAGGTGAATTTGAACGCAATAATGCAGTTGAATCCATATATTTACCCAATGTACAATTTGTTGATACCTATGCATTCCGATATATGTATTATTTGAAAGAGGTAATTCTTCCGTCTTGTACCACTGTTCTTGAAAACGCATTTTATAATAACACTTCACTTAAAAAGATTGTATTTTCCGATAATCTTGAATATGTAGGTACAGGTGCTTTTGCAGGTAATCCTAATTTAAAATATGTTGTGCTTAACGGTCTTGAAACTGCCTCAACAGATATTTTTGAGGATTCGTCCGTTGTGCGTGTTGAGTTTAATAAAATAGAATCTGTAGCTTCCTTGCCTGAAATTGAGAACAGTATTGTTGCTTTGCCGTTAACTTTTAAAACCTGTTCTGAGGATACGAGCGGCAGAAATTACAGGGTTTACGGTACATCTGGCAGTTACGCCGAGAGGTGGGCAAGAATATACGGTCATACATTCTGCGAAATATCACAGAAGAATTCAATAGTTTCCGATGTACCTGTCGTTTTTGATGTGGATTCGGATGAAGCCATAACCTTTGATGCTGTAGGCTTTAATAGCCGTTATCAATGGTACGGCTCCTTTGATAAGATTGTGAATAACGGCGATGATGTTCTTATTGACGGCGCTGATAAAAATGAGTTCAAGCCTGAAAACAAGAATGAATTTCCTTATTACTATTGCAAAATGACCAGCTCAGATTATGACAGCTACGGTAATTTGGTAAGTGAGGTTGATATTTTCAGTTCAATATGTGAAATATATTCATCAAATGAAACTGAAATAGACTATGATAACAAATTAGTTTTCACTAATAATGCCGAAAACGTAAATCTTACGGATATTCTCTTTGTTGAAGGCAGTGTGAGTTGCGAATTAATGCCTTCATATATTAGTGATGGTAACGATTGTTTCGGTACGGGTTCAGTATTTAACTTGTACGAAGACGGTGTAGTAGTTGGAAGCTACACAGTAATTATGAAAGCTGATATTAACGGTGATGGCGTAGTTGATGCTCTTGATGCTTCGGGAATTGAAAAAGAAATGAACTCCCACCAAGAGTTTACGGGTAACTATTATTTTGCTGCCGACAGTAACAGGGACGAAATAATTGACATTTTAGATTACCAAACCGCAGTAAATATGGCTATAGAGTAACATAAAACAGCCACCCGCTCAAGGCGGGTGGCTATCAATTTATCTGCAATCAGCGAGGCATTTAATGAGACAGGCGGTTGTTGTGAGCGTCAGAGAGAAAAACAGGAAAAGTAAACCTACGAGTATTGCTCCTATTACACTTGCTATGGCTACATCAATTAATATCAGAATAAGTGAGAAAAGTATCGTACCTAAAACACCGGCTAATAGCACTGAAAGTGTGGGGCAAAGGCAATTCTCTCTTTCGTCGTTTCTGAATACTCGGGTTGATAAGAGGGTTACGGCGAGAAAACCCGTAGCAATTCCGAAAAATACCCAAAGAAGGGGCGTGCTAACAGCGAAATTTCCCGTAAGGGTTAAAAATGCTGCAATGACACCGATTACAACGCTTACAATTACAGCGAGACTTGTACAATTAAATTTACATTGGCAATTATTCATTATTAAAGTCACCTCCCATTCCAATTTATGCGAAAAAATGGATGAGGTGATTTAAATTTACACTTGTAGTTTTTGGTTTTACGTGCTATTATACTAAATTATTATAATGATTGACGGATGGATTATTTTATGTCTAAGCTTTCAACTAAGAAGGATATTAATTTTTTAACCTTTCTATGTGCCGCGGTTTATTTTGTGAGTTACGTTTCACGTATAAATCTTGGTGCGGTACTTGTTGAGGTTGTAAACGGCGGTTTCGCAGATAAAAAGACCGCCGCACTCGCTCTTACTGTTTGTTCTGTAACATACGGTGTAGGTCAGTTAATAAGTGGCTATTTGGGTGATAAATTTAAACCGCAGAATATTATATTTATCGGTTTCTTTATTACTGCCGCAATGAATATTTCCGTGGGTGCGTTAAGTAAAGGCGGGGCAATAGTTATTTTATGGGCTATAAACGGTTTTGCTCAGGCTCTTATGTGGCCGCCCCTTGTTAAAATTCTCTCATCAAGACTTTCTGATGAAGCCTATAAAAAGGCGGTTGTAAAAGTCAGTTGGGGTAGTTCAATGGGTACAATTGCCGTGTATCTGCTTGCACCGGTTATAATTAAATTTTTGTCCGTTAAGCTTGTATTTATTATCAGTGGTGCTCTTGCGGTTTGTATGGCATTCATCTGGAAATTGGTTTACGAAAAATATAAGCCTTTTTCTGCGGTTTCTATTGTCACTAACGGGACTAAAACTGACGAAAAAGGGAATGAACCCACTGCAAAATTCAATGGTTTTGTTGTGACACTTCTTATCAGTGTTATGTTTGCCATTGTTTTACAGGGTGCGTTACGTGACGGTGTTACAAACTGGACACCATCGTATATTTCAGATATGTTTAAGCTTGATAGCTCCGTTTCAATTCTCACGGGTGTTATTCTTCCCGTGTTCAGTATTCTTAGTTTCTCGGTTACTTCGTTTATTAACCGTAAGATTATTAAGAATGAGATTGTTTGTGCCGGTGCGGTTTTCGCTATTGGTGCAATATCCGCAACACTCCTTGTGTTATTAGGGGATAGAAGCGTGATTTTGTCGCTACTTCTTCTTGCGTTACTTGTAGGTTGTATGCACGGTGTGAACCTGATACTCGTTTGTATGGTTCCCGGTAAGTTTACAAAATTCGGTAAGGTTTCGTTTATTTCGGGACTTATAAATTCTTCTACATATCTCGGTGCGGCTATTTCCACATACGGTATTGCCATATTTACCGATGAATTCGGTTGGACAAAAACTATAATTCTTTGGTCTGTTGTTGCTTATGTAGGTGCTTTGGTGTGCATATTGCTCGGCAGAAAATGGAGTAAATTTAAAAAGGCTCAATAATCTTGGTTTGTTAATTAATTAACTTGACATTTTTGTGAGTATAAATTATTATATAGTAGTACTTTTATGTTATTAATTTTTAGAAGGATGTGTTTTTTGTGGATCAGAAGTATGATGCATTGTTTACCCCTTGGAAAATAGGCAATGTTGAAATCAAAAACCGCATAGTTATGTGCCCCATGGGTGGTACTTCACTTTTCGGTTGGTTTGAGCTTGGCGGTTGCCATTTTGACAAGGAGGCTGCAAAGCTTTTCCTTGAAAGAGCTAATAATAATGTTGGTCTTATTATCCCCGGTATCGCACCTTTACGTGATACTTTCTGGGGTAAATGGCTCTGGCAGAATCCCAAAATGTTTGAAGACCTTAAAGAATTTATGGATGAAATCCATAAAACAGGTGCAAAACTCTTTATTCAGCTTACAGCAGGTATGGGTCGTTCTTGGGCTATTACTGAGCTTATTGCACCTCTTCATAAAAACAAATTTACTCGTGCACTTATTAAACCCGTTATTGACACATCACATGAATTGGCTTCACCCAGTCCTCAGAAGTCACGTTGGGCTCACGATATTGAATGTCCCGAAATGACTGTTGAGCAGATTCACGAAATCATTGAAGCTTTCGCAAAGACCGCTAAGCTCTGTCGTGATGCAGGTGTTGACGGTGTTGAAGTTCACGCTGTACACGAAGGCTATCTTCTTGACCAGTTTGCTATCGAATATTTCAATAAGCGTACAGACGAATACGGCGGTAGCTTTGAAAACAGATATCGTTTTGCTGTTGACGTTGTTAAGGCTATTAAAAAAGCTTGTGGCGAGGATTTCCCTGTTTCACTCCGTTACTCTGTTGAATCAAAAATGAAAGATTTCTGCTACGGTGCAATGCCGGGCGAAGATTACACCGAAATCGGTCGTGCAATGCCCGAATCTGAAAAGGCTGCTAAATACCTTCAGGATGCAGGTTACGATATGCTTAACGCCGATAACGGTACATATGACTCCTGGTATTGGGCACATCCGCCTATGTATATGCCCCAGAACTGTAACCTTGACGATGTTGCTCACATAAAGAAATTTGTTGACATTCCTGTTGTTTGTGCAGGTCGTATGGAACCTGATGCAGGTGCAGAAGCAATTGCTGCAGGTAAAATTGACGGTGTCGGTGTTGCCCGTCAGTTCCTTGTTGACCCCGAATGGATTACAAAGATTATTGAAGACAGAATTGAGGATATTAAACCCTGTATATGCTGTCATGCAGGTTGCTTCAATTTCTCATCTTCAAAGGGTCACGCAAATACTCAGGATCTCAAAGATACAATGGGTCTTTCCCGTTGCGCACTTAACCCCAAAACAATGCAGTCCAAGAAATACAAAATAGAACCCGCTAAGAAGAGCAAAAAGATTGCTGTTATCGGTGGCGGTATCGGTGGTATGGAAACTGCTATTGTTTGTGCAAAACGTGGACACAAGGTTGACCTTTATGAAAAGAGCGATAAACTCGGTGGTGTATTTATTGCCGCTGCTGCTCCTTCATACAAAGAAAAAGACCGTGACCTTATTGCTTGGTACAACCGCGAAGTTCAAAAGTATGATTCTATTACAATACATATGAATACCGAAGTTAAGGATATTGCTTCACTCGGTGCTGATGAAGTAGTTGTTGCAACAGGTTCAGTTGCTAACAGAATTCCGATTCCCGGTGTTGAAAACGCAGTTCAGGCAGTTGACTTCCTTCTTGATAACAGTGTCGTTGGTGACAACGTTACAATTATCGGTGGTGGTCTCACAGGTTGTGAAATTGCTTATGAGCTTTACCTTCAGGGTAAGAATCCTACAATCGTTGAAATGCAGGATGACCTTATTACTACACCCGGTGTTGCTCTTGCTAACACAAGCTTCCTTCGTGACTTCTTCAAGACAAATAAAGTTCCCGTTTATCTTGAATCCAAAACAACCGAAATCACAGATTCAAGCGTAACAGTTGTTACCAAGGACGGCGATACAAAGACTATCCCCGCCGACAGCGTAATTCTTTCTGTTGGTTATAAGCCCGCACCCGTTGCTGAAAAATCAAAACACGTTCACATCGTTGGTGATGCTTTCAAGGTTGGTAATCTTCGTACAGTTATCTGGCAGGCTTGGGACGTTGCAATGAAATTATAATTTTTATAGTATTAAAAGAGTTAATGCCATTAGGGTGTTAACTCTTTTTTTATTTGAAAAAACATTTTACCTATTGACAGATTTAACAACAAATTGTATAATATTTACAGTTGATAGTAGAAAACAAATCTAAAAGGAGGAATTGTATGAACTATTACAACGAACAGGACCGCTTAATAGCGCTTCTTACGGACGAGTTGCCCGTATTACGTGCAAGACTTAAAATATCACAGGATGAGCTTTCACGTCGTATAGGTATTTCCCGTCAGACTTACTCATTGATTGAAACTAAAAAACAAAAAATGACATGGGTTACTTTTATGGCAATGATAGCCTTTTTTGAAAACAATAAGAAATCAAAAGAAATTTTACACTATGTTGGCTTAACTTCTGATGATGCTTTTAAAGCATTGTTGCAGAAATAATTTTGGGGGAGAAAAGATATGTCTAAGGAGTTTAAAACCAATTCAATCGGCATAAATGTTATTAAATATGAAGGGGATAACAATACTTTCGTGTGGAAGCACCCTGTTGAAGATTTCAACATGGGAACTCAGCTTATCGTTCACGAATCCCAGGAAGCTATATTCTTTCTTGACGGTCAGGCGCTTGATACATTGCCCTCCGGCAGTCACACACTTTCTACCAAGAATTTACCGTTATTAAGTAAGTTTTACAAAATTCCTACCGGTGGTGTGGCACCTTTCCATTGTGAGGTTTACTTTATAAATAAAACCGTTCAGATGGGTATTAAATGGGGTACTGATTCAAGAGTTCGCTTTATTGAACCTCAGACCGGTATTCCTCTTGATATCGGTGCTTCCGGTGAGCTTAATTTACAGGTTTTTGATGCAAGAAAATTGCTTATTAAGCTTGTTGGTACAACGGGTGGTTTACACAGAGATCAATTGTTAAAGCCCGACGGTGTTGTTGTTGATAAACACGGGGATAAATTGGAAACAAAAATCCGCGGTTATTTCAGACCCTTGGTTATGACCGCCGTTAAGGCTAACCTTTCTGCGGCTATTAAATCGCAGAATATAAATATTCTTGAAATTGACGAAAAATTAGAGATACTCTCTGCTGAACTTCGCCAAAAGGTTTCTGCGGGCTTTGAAGAATATGGTTTGTATGTTCCCCAGTTCTTTGTTACAAATGTTTCTCTTCCGGAAAGCGACCCGAATTTCGCAAGATTACGTAGGATTATAGCGGATTCGTATCTCGGGGTGAGAGAGCAAGAGGTTGCGGCTGAAATAACTGCTGCTGCTCGTCAAAAGAAAATAGAAGAGGGCATCACACAGCTTGAGCTTGCAAGAATTGAAGCAGAGAAACAAAAACTCGGTGTAGATGTTGAGAAATATCGTGGTTTTGCTGATGCAGAGGTTATGCACGCTAAGGGCTATGATCAAAAGGATGTATTTGCAAGGGATGTTCAGGTTGCTTATGCTGAGGGTATCGGTAATATGGGTTCCAACGGCGGCGGTAACGGCGGCGGAAATATGGTTAGTGACCTTATCGGTTTAGGTGTTGCTGTAAATGCAGCCGGACCCTTGATGGATAAAGTCGGCGGTGCTTTCAACGGCTTTGCGACAACGGAAAAGACAGTTGAAGCAACCAACGATAACGCAGGAAATTGGAAATGCTCTTGCGGTGCTGACAACAAGGGTAAATTCTGCTCCGAATGCGGCAAAAGTAAACCTGAGCTCTGGACTTGTAAGAATTGCGGTGCCGAGGGTAACAGCGGAAAATTCTGTGCTGAATGCGGCAGTGCGAAGCCTGTTGAAAAGGTGTGTCCTGAATGTGGCGCGAAAGTAACCGGTAAATTCTGTGCTGAATGTGGCACATCGGTTGAAGCAAGGACTCAAGTATGGGATTGTGCTTGCGGTAAAAAGGGCTTAACAGGTAAATTCTGCGACGAATGCGGAGCTAAGAAGGAGGATTAATTTATGGAAAATAAAAAAACTATGCGAATAAGGGGAATTGTAAGTATTTCTGTTCTTGCGATGATTTTCATAGTATATAATATTTGTTTGTTTGTAATTGATGGGTTTGTAACGGGATTTTATAATGGCCCTTGCTTCTGGACATCATACGCAATGATGATACTTGCTTTTATTGTCGTAGGTGCCGCACTACTTATAACGACATTGATGAAAGCGGAGCCTAAGGATGCTTTCTTAAGATTGCCCATTTTCTATCACACCATAATTTATTTTGTGCTTGAATTGATTGCTTCAATCGCATTTATGATTATAGATGTGTTTGCACCTTATTTATGGTTTGTTGGTGTTCCAGTACAGTTGATTATGCTTGCAGTTTTTGTTGCCATAATCATTTCAAGCTTCTTTGTTAAGAGTCATATACAGAACCTTGATAATCAAGTGAAAGATAAGACTAATTTTATCAGGTTACTTAAGGTTGATGTTGATATGATTGCAGAAAACGCAACTGACGAGGAGGTTCGCAGTGCCTTTGTCGGCTTGTCTGAGCAAGTGAGATATTCTGACCCGATGAGTCACGAGTCATTGTTTGAACTGGAAAAACAGATTCTTGAATGTCTGAGCTTCGCAAAACGTTGTGTTGAGCAGGGCAAGAACGATGCCGCTCTTAAAAACTGTGAAATTGCATCACGTTTACTTTTCGAGAGAAACGAAAAAACAAAGGTTCTTAAATAAAAATTCGGAGCAGGATTTCCTGCTCCGTTTTTATATCTTGATTTGAGAAAAGACATACATTTTTGTCAAAAAATCAAGCGATTTTGTAAAATGCATTGAAAATATAGATATTATAGTATAGTGTAAAATATAGATATAACAGCGTACAGGAATATCCGTTATTTAAAGCGTAAAAACAAAAATAAATTTTTGTTTTTGTGAGACTTTTTGTGTTTTTATTCGTTTAATAAGTGAATGGGGAAATATTTGTTGACTGCAGGATAGTTGTATAATATAATAATTTTGTGCTGAGAAATTTTATTTTTTGTGTTGAAATTATACAAAAAAGAATTGTTTGTGATAAAGGATGGTGGAAAGTATTGAAAAAAACATTAAAAATATTATTTGTTTCTGTTATGTTTATGTGCTTTATGGTTGTTGTGGCATCTGCTGAAAATCTTGAACTTGAAGCTAACGATAATGCACAGATACCGGAGTCGGAATACGAATATGCGGACTTTTTCTTCCCTGAAGGCGAGGTTGAACCAATAAAACCAAGTGTGTTGGAGACCTTGGAAGAGAACGAAACCTTTGCGGAAAATGAAATTTCTATCTCTCTTAATGGTCTTCATAAATCAAATACGGATTTTGTTGATATTATTGACAAAGATGATTTGCGATTGCCGGATGATCCGTCGAATGTTTTCTTTGGTCTTCAGGGCGGTTGTTTTGATGGACAGTATTACTACTATGCTTTTATTGTAAAAGATCATGATCTCCCATCTGAAGCCGCTGAGATAGATATACGTATTGTCTGTGTAAACAAAAATTTTGACGGTAGCTTTTCAATCGTTGCGTTGAATTCAGGTTTTTTGGGCATATTACAGCACGCAAACGATATGACGTATAACGCCAATACTGGTGAGATTATAATCGCTTGTTGCGAAAATTACGAGCAAAAGGTTTATTCTATTGAAGCCGAGGACTTGCAATACGAATCTTTGTATAAAAATTTTACAGAGCATAATCTTTCCTGTATGATTACATCCATAGCCTATAACAAAACACGCAACCAATACGTTGTTGCTGTTAAGGCTGAGAATACAAAAATTAAAAATTATATGGCTATACTTGATGGGGATTTTAATTTAATAAAATGTATCGGTGACGAAACGGAGTACAGAAGTGATTCGGTTTGGGCAAGAGGGGGTATTTATTGTGACAATAAATATATCTATTACTCCTACGCCTATTACTATGGTGATACACGACCCTTTGACAGAACGATAGAGAGCCGTATAAGAATATTCGATTGGTCGGGCGAATATAAGAAGACCCTGACGTTCGTGGTTAATAAAGATGGTCTTGCTGACGGTGAAAAAAAGTATTATGAAATAGAGAATATAATATTTACCGAAGATAGGGTGTTGCTGGGTTTTAACTGTTTGTTACATTGGAATGATCGCAATTTCTGTTACGTTGACATAACGGATAAGACGTACCACATCGAATACTGTCCCGATGAAAATGTTAATGCGTATATTGGCGTTGATAACGATAACGTAAGCTCAATAATGTTCCGAGAGCTTCCAACGGAATTATATAAATTCCGCGTAAGGCAGTCGGGTAAGCTGTTTACGGGATGGACACTGTACCGCACGGAGGTTAATAAATGGTATTACCAAAAACCCGATGGTTCAAGAGTGTGGTGCGTTGAGGGCACTCAGCCGGAAGGCAGCACAAAGGTTATTTATGCGGATAAACAAGCGGTTACTCAAACGGGCGGACCCGGGGAGCACCTTCTGTTATGTGCTCAATGGGCGGATACAAACAGGTTCTATATCACTTTCCAGAAAAACGGCGGAAAGGGCAGTATGAACGCGCAGGAGGTTATTTACGGAACGGGAGCAAATCTCACGCAAAACACCTTTACTAAAGACAATCGTTCCTTCTGTGGTTGGAATGCGTATTGGTCTGAGCTTAATAAGTGGTATTATACCGATAGTGACGGCAACCGGGGATGGTACGCTGAAGGGTTTGAACCGGCAGGCTATAAAAAATACGTCTATTCGGATTGTCAACGTGTGGTTCAGACTGTCCACGCAGGCAGCCATCTGTATATGTATGCCGCTTGGGATGAATACCGTGTGTACTGTGATGCAAATGGTGCAAAAATCAAGCTTTCCGGTATAAAACCGATGGTAACTGCGAGAAATTGTTCCGGTTACATAAATTCTGTAAATGCTTATACTACTGCTGATTTGGATTCGGGAACATTTAACGGTTGTCATTTATACATACCGGAAGAAGATAAGTGGTATTATCAAAGTTCTGATGGTTCGGATAAGGGATGGTATAAAGAAGGCTCACAACCAGCAGGGTATTCAAAATATCTTAAGCCTTTTAACAGTAGTGGTGTTGCTTCATTTGGAGGCACTGCTCCGGTAGGTGAGACACTGATATTAGTTGCTCAATGGTCATAAAAGAAAGGGGAATCACAATGAAAAAAATAATGAAAGGTATATTACCGATAGTACTTATAATCTCTGTTCTTTCAATATCTGTTTTTCCTGTAAATGCAGTTGA
>JAZNVE010000044.1:0-6543 GCA_045592665.1 Acutalibacteraceae bacterium | reverse complement strand
TGCATAACCGCGGGTTCTTGATTTAAGCGCATCAAAGAAATCGTAGATAATTTCATTAAGAGGTAAATCGTATTTAATTTCAACACGGTCACCTGAAATATAATCCATATTCTTAAATGTACCGCGACGCTCCTGACAAAGCTCCATAACCGAGCCAACATATTCTTGGGGAGCATAAATATGAGCATCCGCAACCGGCTCCTCGCTGAAGTCAATCAGAGCGGGGTCAGGATAGTGGGTGGGGTTGTCTATTTCAACAACCTCTCCATTGGTGAGATGTATTTTGTATACAACGCTTGGAACGGTTGTTACAAGGTCAAGGTCATATTCTCTTTCAAGTCTTTCCTGAATAATTTCAAGATGTAAAAGACCGAGGAAGCCACAACGGAAGCCAAAGCCGAGTGCACCCGATGTTTCAGGCTCGTATGAAAGGGAAGCATCATTTAACTGCAATTTTTCCAATGCTTCGTGTAGGTTTTCGTAGTCAGCACCGTCAGCAGGGTAGATACCGCAATAAACCATGGGTGTGGCTTTTCTGTAACCGGGCAAAGGCTCCGTAGCAGGTCTTGATGAAAGGGTGACTGTATCACCGACAACTGCATCACGCACGGTTTTAATTGATGCGGTAATATAACCAACTTCACCCGCACAAAGCTTATTTGTGGGTTGGAGCCCGGTGGCTTTCATTGTGCCTGTTTCAACAACTGTAAACTCAGCGCCTGTTGCCATCATTTTCATTGTGTCACCGGGTTTGATTGTGCCGTCAACAATACGCACGTAAACGATAACACCTTTATAATTATCGTAAACAGAGTCAAAAATCAAAGCACGTAAGGGTGCATCGTCGTCACCCTCGGGTGGGGGGACTAACTCGACTATCTGTTCAAGTACCTGTTGCACATTTTCACCCGTTTTAGCTGAAATACGGGGAGCAGTATCACAGGGTAAACCGATAATTTCTTCCACTTCATTTGCAACTCTGTCAGGGTCGGCAGAGGGGAGATCAATTTTGTTGATGACGGGTACTAACTCCAAATTATGGTCAAGTGCGAGATAGGTGTTACCGAGGGTCTGCGCCTCGATGCCTTGGGAAGCATCAATGATAAGTATTGCACCTTCACAAGCTGCAAGAGAGCGTGACACTTCGTAGTTAAAGTCAACGTGACCGGGGGTGTCAATAAGGTTAAGTCGGTAGGTTTTTCCGTCGGTTGCCTTATAATCAAGCTTTACTGCGTGTGCCTTGATGGTAATTCCTCTTTCTTTTTCAAGATCCATATCATCAAGTATCTGTGCTTCCATATCTCGCTTTGAAACAGAGTCGGTTATTTCAAGCAATCTGTCCGCAAGGGTTGATTTGCCGTGGTCAATATGGGCAATAATTGAAAAATTTCGAATATCTTCTTTCTTTACAAGGGACATTTTGAGTTTCCTTTCAGTAAATATCTCTTATTTGTTATTTTGATTTTCAATGTAAGCTTTGTAGGTGCTTAGATTGAAAAGTTCTTTAATTCTTTGTGTTTCGCCACACAGATATAAGTATCCGTAAAGCGTTTCAAGACCCGTTGCGTAACGGTAATCTGCATCACTCTGATTTTTTGGTGAATGGGCACTGTGAGCGTTTCTTCCGCGTTTGAAAATGTATTCTTCATTTTCGTTAAGGTGGGGAAGTAGCTCTTTTATTGCCTGAGCCTGAAACGCCGCGTTAACGTAGGTTATGGATTCTTTATGTAGTTTACCCGTAGGTTTGTTGGCGGAAAGAGCCAACATATTACGAACAAGTAAACTGTATACTGCATCACCCAAAAAAGCCAAAGTAAGGGGGCTATACATCCGAGCCTCTTTTTCGCTTAAGGGTTGGCATATTTCGTTTAAAATGTTTGATTCATCAGGGAACATAGTCAAACTCCAAGTCGTAAATACTTACGGTATCACCTTCGGTAATACCTCTGTCGATAAGGGATTGAATTATACCACTTGTCTGCAGAACATTCTGGAAGTACTGTAATGATTCGTAGTCATTAAGGTCGGTTTTCATAAGTATTTTACCGAGCCATTCAGCCTCAACTATAAAAACATCACCCTCAACACGGATTTTGTAATCCTGTTTTGCAGTACGTAAAATTTCCTTAGGTGTGATTTCCTGTTTTTCGTAAATTCTTACGGGGGGGAGCTTCTGAAGTTGCGCAGCTACTGCGTTTATAAGCTCTTGAGTGCCTTCGGCAATGGGGGCAATAATTTCGTAATAGTCAAGCCCCTTTTTGCGTATATATTCTTTGAAGGCTTCTCTTTGCTCGTCGGTTGCAAGGTCAATTTTGTTACCCGCAACAATCTGAGGATAATTAATAAGCTCCTCGTTATATTTTTTGAGCTCGTTGTTGATTGCTTCAAAGTCCTCAATGGGGTCTCTGCCTTCGCTACCCGCAACGTCAACAATATGAACAAGTAAGCGACAACGTTCAATATGTCTTAAGAATTCGTGACCGAGGCCTATACCGTCACTTGCACCCTCAATGATACCGGGAATATCCGCCATTACAAAACTGCTTTCGGGACCCATTCTTACAACACCGGGAACGGGGATAAGGGTAGTGAAATGGTAATCTGCAATAATAGGTTTAGCTTCACTGACAATGGATATTAAGGTGGATTTACCAACATTGGGGAAACCGATTAAGCCTACATCTGCTAACATTTTTAGTTCAAGGGTAACTTCCCAATCCTCGCCGGGAGCACCGTCTTTTGCGAAGCGGGGAGTTTGCCTTGTGGAGGTTTTAAAGTGTGAGTTACCCCAACCGCCTTTACCGCCTTTAGCTGCAATAAAAGTTTCTTCAACGCTCATATCCGCCATAACGAAGCCTGTTTCAACTTCTTTTATAACAGTACCGCGGGGAACTTTTATTATAAGGTCTTCACCCTTTTTACCGTTACAATGTGAACCTCTGCCGTTTTCACCGCTTTGGGCTTTATATTTTCTTTTATAACGGAAGTCAGAAAGGGTAGAGAGGTTATCATCAACCTGAAAAACAATATTACCGCCTCTGCCGCCGTCACCGCCGTCAGGACCACCTGCATTGATATATTTTTCTCTATGAAAAGCAACGGCACCGTTACCGCCGTTACCTGCTATAATGCGTATTTTCGCTTTATCAACAAACATATTTATACCTCAAAAAGTCATATTTGCGTATTATCTTTCATATTATACATTATTTATAGTAAAAGATAAATACCTAATTTAAAAAAATCACGAGAAAATTTTTGTTCGGTTTATCAGAAGATATGTTCTGTTTTATATGGTTTTGTTGATTTTTGATATGTTGAAAAAAGCAACTTTTTTCAGCGAAAATCAAAAAAATTTGCTAAAAAACGGCGCAAAGTACCTAAAAAAGGACTAAAAAACGAAAATAAACGAAACATTTGTGTTGACTTTGGTGAAAAAGGTGCTATAATGAAATCACAAAAACAAATGTTCGTTATTCGTTCGGAGGTAATATTTATGACAACATTCGCATCATTACAGATAGTTTTTATGTTAACCCTTATTCTCATCGGTGCTTATACTATTTTCAGAGAAAAGGACTTAATCAGATTTGAACGTAAAGTTAAAAAGTATGTAAAGGCTTTTTTCAAAGCTTTGTATTTAACCGTTCAGGAAAAGAAAAATAGCAAAGTTAATACTAAAGTTGAGGATATTCGCACTGCACAGTATAATGAGGAATATGCACAGATGCTCGCTAATATCAACAAAGCATCAAAAATCGAAGATGTTCTTGTGGCTTGACACAAAAGATTTCGTTATAATATAATCATAAATATCAAGAGGTGATTTTATGATTATTAAATCATTGGATTTAAAGTCGGCTAATGATATGCTACCCAAAAGGGATGTTAATGGTAATAAAGGTACTTTCGGTAAAGTGCTTTTGATATGCGGTAGCAGAAATATGGTTGGTTGCTGTGTTCTCGCTACTGAGGGTGCTTTGCGTAGCGGTGCAGGACTTGTTACATTAGCTTTTCCTGATGTTTTATATAACTCTCTTACTTCAAGGCTCACCGAAAATCTGTTTTTACCTTTGCCTTCCGATGAAAGAGGCTTTATAGATTATACGGCTGTTGAATCAGTGCTTAACGCAGCAGAAAAAGCAGACGTAGTTATGGTGGGTTGCGGGTTAGGTATGGGGTTTGCACCGAGTCTTATTACAACCTCACTTATTGAGAATTGCAGTAAGCCGTTAATTTTAGATGCGGATTCAATTAACTGTCTTTCTCTTTGTCCTCAATATCTTAAAAAGGCAAAGGCTCCAATTCTTCTTACACCACATCCGGGGGAAATGGCTCGACTTACCGCTAAAAGCATTGAGGAAGTTGAAAGTAACCGACTTGAAATCACCACGGATTTTTGTAAGGAATATAATGCAAACGTTCTTTTGAAAGGACACGAGACAATTATCTGTAACTCCGAATCAGATACTATTTATATAAATAAAACCGGCAATACAGGTCTTTCTAAAGGTGGAGCAGGGGATTTACTCTCGGGAATTATTGCGGGTCTTACACCTGCGTTTAAAGGCGACTTGTTTAAGAGTGCCGTCCTTGGTGCTTTTGTTCACGGAATGAGTGCCGATATGCTCAAAAGTGAATTTTCTGAGTATTCAATGTTACCTACGGATTGTGCTAAGGCTTTATCTAAGGTATACTCTATAATTGAAAAGGGTGTTATTGATTAAATTAACCGTTAAAATATGCGTATTATTTGTTTTGTGCGTTTTTTTGTTTACATCTTGCACTAATCCTTTTAAATCGCATTCTCATACGGAAGTGAATTTTAACGAGGTTAAGGATGTTCAACTGACATATAAACAAAACATTTATGATATAAAACTGCAGTTTTCGAGAAGTGTTCTTAATTTCACATTTGGTGAAAATAATACCGCTTATGATGGTATTTCTTACAAGGTAACACCACAAAATTGTCAGGTGTTTTATTCTGGGTTAACTCATTCTTTTGATAAAGAGACTCTACCGGATAATTATTTACCGGTTTTAATTTGGCAGTTTTTTAGTGAAAACGGAAACGTCTTTGTTACTGAAAATTACGATTCACAAAAAGATTGTTGTTATATTGAGCGTACAATTAACAATGATTTTGTTAAATTAGAAGTTTATGAAAATCAAGGTAATATATCATATACACTGATAATTACATAAAACACATCAAAAAACCAATGCACGAGTGAGAACTCGTGCATTGGTTTTTATATATTTATTCTGTTTTATTTCTTGAGAAGTGATGCAGCGTCTTCATCGAGGAAAATAACAACATCGTTATGCTCCTGTAAAATTGAAGCAGGAACCTGAGCGGTAACGGGACCTTCAATCATATTGCGAACTGCTTCTGCTTTTTTAGGACCTGTTGCAATAAGAACCACTTTCTTTGCAGACATAATCTGTTTAATACCCATTGTTAAAGCGTAACGGGGCATGGGGTTTTCATCAAAATAGATTTTGTTTGCTTCGATAGTGCTATCTGTAAGTTTAACTTTAAATGAACCGGTAGTGAATTCATCTGCAGGTTCGTTAAAACCAATGTGAGCATTGTTACCGATACCGAGTAACTGAATATCAATGCCACCGGCGTTATTGATTTCATCATCGTATCTTTTGCATTCTGCTTCGCAGTCTGTTGAGTTACCGTCAAGGAAATGAACATTTTCCTCAAGGATGTCAAGACCGTTAAATAATTGCTCGTGCATAAATGTATAGTAACTGTTTTTATCCGCTTTGGGTAAATCACAATATTCGTCAAGATTGTATGTTTTTACGTCTTTAAATGTGATGCCACCCTCGTTAAAGGTTTTCTGAATGTTTTTATAAGTGGGAATAGGTGTAGCACCTGTCGCAAGACCAAGTACACATGAAGGGTTATTTTTAACCTCGTCAGTGAAGATTTTAGCGGCTTGAACTCCTATTTCTTCCGCCGTTTTTAAAATAATAATTTTCATCTGTATCCCTCCGATTATTATTTGAGATTTTAGTATAACACATTTGTAAAAAAATAAAAGCAAAATTTTAAATTTTTTTTAGAAATGTTGAAAAAAATTTTATAAATGTTATAATGTATGTATATAGAATTGGGATTGATGTTATTTGATTAAAAATATTGTTTTTGATATGGGCGGAGTTTTGATTGATTTTGACTTTCAACGAACTTTAAATGAATGCTATGCGCCTGAATATCACGACGTTTTAAACGAGTTGGTTTTTAAAAATCCAATCTGGCGGGAGCTTGATGCAGGGCGTAGACGTTCTGATGAGTTTACTGCGGAGGTTATACCTAAGCTTCCCCCTGAAACTCGTGAGCTTATGACCGAGATGTTATCTGATTTTTACCCCTATATGCCGGTGCTTGACGGTATGGAAGATTTAGTAAAACGTCTCAAGGTTGCGGGTTACAATGTTTATTTGCTTTCAAACGCAACTCCACGATTTTTTGACCGATATCTTGATATACCTGCTATTTCGTTGATGGATGGTATGTTTATT
>JAZNVE010000043.1:0-4182 GCA_045592665.1 Acutalibacteraceae bacterium | reverse complement strand
GGTAACAACCCCTTGGCTCACAGAACGACATGGCTACGATCCGTCTTCTTGCATCAAAATCGTGTAGCAATAACAATATTCGTCCCGAGATGTACTCGGAGCATAACGTAATGCGCGGACTTCGTGACCTTGACGGTAACGGAGTTGTAACGGGACTTACCGAAATATCACAAATCAAAGCAAAAGAAAAAGGCAAGAACGGCGAAGTAATCCCATGCGAGGGTGAGCTTTACTACAGAGGCTATAACGTAAAAGACCTTGTTGACGGCTTTCATAAAACGGGAAGATTCGGCTTTGAGGAAGCGGAATATCTTCTCTTGTTTTCCGAGCTTCCCACAAGCGACGAGCTTGAAAAATTCAAAGCCACACTTGCCGAATACCGCAGTCTTCCGCAGTCCTTTGTCCGTGATATGATACTCAAGGCACCCAGCAAGGATATGATGAACATTCTTTCAAGAAGCGTTCTTGCTCTTTACTCATACGATGAAAATCCCGACGACACATCGGTAGAAAACGTACTCAGACAGAGTTTACAGCTTATTGCTATGTTTCCTCTTCTTGCGGTATACGGTTATCACGGTTACAGGCATTACCATCTTTACAAGAGCTTGCATATAAGATACCCCAAGCCCAAAATGTCAACGGCAGAAAACATCCTGCATATTCTCCGCAAGGACGGTCACTTTACTCCTCTTGAGGCAGAGGTGCTTGACCTTGCTCTTGTTCTTCACGCAGAACACGGCGGCGGTAACAACTCCAGCTTTACAACTCACGTTGTCACGTCCTCCGGCACAGATACCTATTCTGCAATAGCGGCGGCACTCGGCTCACTTAAAGGTCCGAGACACGGCGGTGCAAACATCAAGGTGGTTCAGATGTTTGACGATATGAAGAAATCCATTGACACAACAGACGAGGGGCAAATCAGAGATTACCTTATGCGGCTGCTCAATAAAGAAGCGTTTGACAATGCAGGTCTTATCTACGGTATGGGACACGCAGTATATTCAAAGTCCGATCCGAGAGCGGACGTTTTGAAAATCTGTGCCAAAGATCTTGCCAAAGAAAAAGGCTGCGATGAGGATTACGCACTGTATGAAGCGGTTGAAAGACTTGCTCCCGAAATCATCAGCGAAAAGCGTAAGATATATAAGGGCGTAAGTGCCAACGTGGACTTTTATTCGGGCTTGATATACAAGATGCTAAAGCTCCCGTATGAGCTTTACACGCCTATCTTTGCCATCGCAAGAATTGCAGGCTGGAGCGCCCACAGAATAGAGGAAATACAGAATAACGGCAAGATTATACGTCCCGCATACATCAATGTGAAAGAACCGAGAAAATATGTAAACATTGAGGATAGATAAAAGGAGTCAAAAATGAAACGAATATTATCTTTTATACTTACTCTCGTCCTTGCACTGTCGGTATTTACCGCTTGTGACGTACCACAATCTGATGATTTAATGGACGATATTAAGCCCAATCCCGATGTAGCAAAAAACATTGAACTTGTTGACGTCAGCGATGCTGCTGTTACCGACTTTGGTGTTCGCTTATTCAAGGAAAGCCTTGCGGACGGTGAAAACACACTTATCTCGCCGCTGTCCGTTCTTGTGGCTCTTTCAATGACGGCAAACGGAGCTGACAATGAAACCCTTGCACAAATGGAAGCCGTTCTCGGTATGCCCATAGAACAGCTTAATTCATGGGTAAATACCTATATGTCAAATCTTCCTGAGGAAGAAAAATACAAGCTTAGTCTTGCAAATTCTATTTGGTTTAAGGATGTAGAATCATTTACCGTAAATGAAGATTTTCTCCAGACTAATGCCGATTACTACGGTGCAGGAATATTTAAGGCACCATTTGACAATTCCACTCTTAAAGAGATCAACGAATGGGTTGAAGATAATACTGACGGAATGATAAAGGATATTCTTGATGAAATTCCGCCCGAGGCTGTAATGTATCTCGTAAACGCACTTGCTTTTGATGCAGAATGGCAGAACATTTACAAGGAAAATCAGATAAGAGACGGAAAGTTTACAACTGAGGACGGAGCAAAGCGTGATGTAGAACTTATGTATTCCTCTGAAGGTATGTATCTTGAGGACGAAAAGGCTACCGGCTTTATCAAATACTACAAAGACCGCAAATATGCTTTTGCCGCCCTCCTACCCAATGAAGATGTTACCGTTTCCGAATATATTGCAACCCTTGACGGTGAGCATCTGAACGAAATGCTTTCAAACGCACAGCAGACAAGAGTAAGCACTGCTATTCCGAAATTTGAAACAGAGTTTAAGGTTGAAATGAGCGATATCTTAAAAGAAATGGGAATGGCCGACGCATTTAACTATACTGTTGCTGATTTTTCAAAGCTCGGAGAATCAACAGAGGGCAACATCTGCATCAGCCGAGTTATTCATCAGACATATATCAATGTTGACGGCAAAGGCACAAAGGCAGGTGCAGCAACCGTTGTTGAAATGAAAGCAGAATCTGCAATGGAACCTTTGGAGCCTCCGAAGGAAGTTTATCTTGACAGACCGTTTGTATATATGCTTATCGACTGTGAAACTAACCTCCCGTTTTTCATCGGTGCAATGATGGATGTTGAAGGATAATTAGTATTTGGTCATATCTGGTCATTATCTCGTCAATCTTGTCACTTTCGTGATGAGGTTGGCGAGATTTTTTTGTATATGCAATTCTTTGATGAAAAATTTTACCACCCACTTTTTTAACTCCTGCCATTGAAAGCAATAAAATCATATGTTAAAATGTCATTGTAAAAATGGTAAGCAGTTAAAACGGTAAGCAGTTGCGTATGCCTTTTCTTAGGATAGGTGTGTGCATTTATGCCTGCTTTTAATTTATTACAGGAAAACAAAACAATTATTGGGTACTGATTACATATCAACTTGCAGAAAACACACATTGTCTTAAAATAATTTCTGAAAAATACCCCTAAATTTTTCTCCTGGTCTTGTAAGGCGAAAAATAATATGGTAAACTATGTGTGTAAAAATGGTAAGCAGTTAAGACGGTAAGCAGTTAAGCAGGTATTGGCGTATGCCTTTTCTTAGGATAGGTGTGTGCATTTATACCTGCTTTTTGTCATTTTTTACGGAAAACAAACTATTTTTGGAAAATAAAAAAATTTATACCTTCAATTTTAGCTCCACCGCTACCAATCAGGATTTACATATGCTAAAATAGCATTGTAAAAATGGTAAGCAGTTTGGTTCGAACGGTCTTTGACCTAATAGAATTGGTAAGCAGTTAAGATGGTTTTTAAGGGTAACAAATTTACTCACAAAGCCGTCGGGGTTTTTGTGAAACCTTGTAAGAAAACGAGGGTACACAGAAGCTTTTTTGACGGGAGAACTATGCCAAAAAGCCTTTATTTAAGGTGTTCGGCACAACAAATGATTAGAAGTTATAACAAACTATTTTGCACAACAAAAAATATTTTTGAAATTTAAGTTTTAATTTAGCGCCACCTCTACCCAAGAGGATTTACATATGCTATAATAGCATTGTAAAAATGGTAAGCAGTTAAAACGGTAAGCAGTTAAAGTATTTTTAAGTGTAACAAATATTACTCGGAAACGTCGGGGTGTGATACCTTGCGGAAAGTCAAGGTAACATAATCTTTTCGGCGGATGAATTATAAGAGATGCTTTTCTGAGCACTCGGCAAACAAACGGTATGACTGATTTATTTCAGTCTGGGAAGATAAAGCCACGGGATATTTATGCCCTGAAGCTCTATCTTAAAATCTAATATTACTGGAACAAAAAGAATGTAGGTTTAGCCTTAAATGGCTTCTTTCTGCATTCTTTTTTTATCTAAATACATAGTGGAAACCAAAACTTTTGAAGAGTTCTATCGGCACATCCCGTCCTGCTCGGCAGGAATGTGTACGGACAAAAATTTGTGGAACAACGAAAATTAAATGTGCAAGCTTTTAACGGTTTTCCTTGCACTGCAAAGTTAGGCGAAAAAGAGCCTTACTTTGTTACTTAAAATCCAGGATGTGAGCAGATATCCGGACACAGTAGCGGCTGTGAAAATACATTCATATGTCACCGCTTATGGCATATTTCAGCATCGGCATTTTATGCACCTGAGTTTAGCAGGTTGATGCTACTGCCGGACTTTCAAGTTCAATCG
>JAZNVE010000042.1:0-1963 GCA_045592665.1 Acutalibacteraceae bacterium | reverse complement strand
TTGATTACGGAGCTGAAAAGTCTTGAACCCTGTACGGGCATAAGTCGGTTAAACTTACCCATAGCCTTGCCGTCAAAACCTACAACGATATAATTCTTTTTTCTGAGTATACCCTTGAGGATTTTATTAACCGCCTTATGGCAAGGGGTTGAAACCATTTCTATGAGATTTGCACCGTTTGTGGCACCCTGATTTCTCATAATATCGGTTTTTGTGAAACCGGGGCAAACAAGCCCTATGTAAGCTTCGCCTCTGAGTTCTTCTCTCATAGCCTCAGTAAGACCTTTAACCGCCGCTTTACTTGCGGAGTACATTGAAGTTCCGCCGAGAGCCATAAGGGCCGCGGATGACGCAACATTTATAATTGCGGGGGTCTCGCTTTTAAGGAGAAGGGGAAGCATAATTTTTGAAGAATATGCCGCTGAGTAGAAGTCAATATTAATTGATTCATCAATTTCCTCTTTAGTGTAATTCATAAGTCTGTCAAAACGCGGAAGAACACCGGCGTTATTGATTAAAACATCGGGAGCAATATTGTTTTCAACAAGCCAATCGTGAAAGCTCTGCCAATTGTCATAACTTGAAACATCAAAAAGTCTATATGAAAAATTCTTTGAGAAATCACCAAGCTCCTCAACGAAGTTAAGCATTTTCTTTTCGCTTCTTGCAACACCTATTACGTTGCAGTTATGCTCTTTTATAAGTCTTTCCGCAAGCATTTTACCGATACCGCTTGAAGCACCCGTAATGATTACGGTTTTATTATCAATCCACTTTGACATTTAACACACCTCAAAATAAATTTTTGTTATCAGAATTATACCACAGCGATTTACTGTTTTCAACAATTTAAAACGTCTTTTATTTTTATTATTCGGGTCTTGTATATGGAATGTCGGTGATTTTAAGTCTGTAATCACCCTTGCGTAATTCTTCCAACAATTCTTCGTTGGTTTCTATTATCTTTTTAAAATATATACCGCCCATTGCCGTGTCGTCTTTTTCGTGAAAATCTGAGCCTGAAGTAACAATTGATTTGTTGTGAACTTTTGCCCAGAATTCAGCGGTTTCATTACCTGAATGGTGGCGGGGGTTACCATTGAATATTTCGTATCCGTCAAGGATTTTCCAGTCCTCGATAATCGAGCCTCTGCGGAAAGGATGTGCCTGAATCATAAGAAGTCCGTTTTCGTGAGCGAGTTTCGAGAATTTTTCAGGACCCATAGCCATAAGGTCACCGTGTGAGCGTAAAAATTCCTCAGTGATACCGTAAACAAGATAATCGTTGGGATGGTTATAAAAGTTGATTTCCATACCTAAAATAACTTTATATTTATCACCTGCGGTGGCTTTCAAAATCTCATAGCCTTTGAGGAAATGCTCAACTTTTTTATCCCAAGGAGCATCTGCGAGACCAACTCTGCTAAATGTTGAACTGTTCATATGGTTGGTGCTGACTATACCCGTGTAGCCTTTGCCCTCGTAATATTTAATCATTTCTTCGGCGGTGGCTACGGCACAGGTGCTTACTTCAACGGTATGTGCGTGCATTTCATACAAATATTCCATAACATTGACTCTTTTCATAAAAATAAAATACGTTTGAATTATACATTCTTTTTACTTAATTGTCTATAAATATAACGAAATTATATCAAAAATAGTATTGCAAATAATCATAAAAATGATACAATTGACATGTGATTTTAAATTTTGGAGGTTTTTTTATGAAAACTTTAAAAGCCGCAGTTATAGGTGTGGGTGGTATATCTAACGAGCATATTAACGGATATATCAAAAATCCAAATGTTGAGCTTTATGCTTTCTGTGATATAAACGAAAAACAGCTTAAATATATGTCTGAAAAGTACGGTGTTCCCAAGGAACGTTGCTTCCTTGATAAGGATGAAATGTTAAAGGTATTCCCTGAAATTGATGTTGTGAGTGTTTGTACGTGGAACTC
>JAZNVE010000041.1:0-24444 GCA_045592665.1 Acutalibacteraceae bacterium | reverse complement strand
TCAACAATACTTGTTGCACTAACGAGAGTCAGTTTTGCATCTCTCTGTAAGTCGGGGATTGTAACAACACCACAGTTGCACATTGTTGATTTAACCTTGTAAAGGCTCTTTGTAACGTTATCATGGAGTGAACCTGCGTAGGTTACGTAGGAGTCAACGCCCTCTTCGAAAGAAAGCTTTGACTGACCGCCAAGGTCATATCTCTGCCAGTTTCTTGCTCTGTTTGAGCCTTCGCCCCAATACTCTTTAACGTATGTGCCGTTGATGTTGAGCTTGGGTGTGGGGCTTTCGTCAAATCTTGCGAAATATCTGCCGAGCATCATAAAGTCAGCGCCCATTGCGAGAGCGAGTGTCATATGATAATCGTGAACGATACCGCCGTCGGAACAAATAGGAACGTAAACGCCTGTTTCCTCGAAGTATTCGTCACGTGCTGCGGCAACCTCAATAAGAGCGGTAGCCTGTCCGCGGCCGATACCCTTTGTTTCACGGGTGATACAGATTGAACCGCCACCGATACCGACTTTAATGAAGTCTGCACCTGCTTCAGCAAGGAAACGGAAACCGTCACGGTCAACAACGTTACCTGCACCAACTTTTACGCTGTCACCGTATTTTTCGCGGATGAAAGCGATAGTGCGTTTCTGCCATTCTGTGTAACCCTCGGATGAGTCAATACAAAGAACGTCTGCACCTGCTTCAACGAGTGCGGGAACGCGTTCTGCGTAGTCGCGGGTATTGATACCTGCACCAACCATATAACGTTTCTGGTCGTCAAGGATTTCCTGAGGATTTTCTTTATGCTGAGCGTAGTCCTTACGGAAAACGAAATACATAAGTTTTCCGTTGTCATCTATAATGGGGAGAGAGTTGAGTTTGTTTTCCCAGATAATGTCATTTGCTTCTTTAAGGGAGGTTGAAGCGGGAGCAGTAACGAGCTTCTCAAGAGGAGTCATAAACTCGCTTACCTTTAAATCCATGGGCATACGGCTGATTCTGTAATCTCTTGATGTAACAACACCAAGGAGTTTACCCGTTGCAGTACCGTCGTCTGTAACTGCCATAGTTGAGTGACCGAGAGCATCGTGAAGGTCAACAACATCTGCGAGAGTGTTTTCGGGGCAGAGGTTAGCGTCACTTACAACGAAACCTGCCTTATAACTTTTAACTCTTGCAACCATTGCGGCTTCATCTTCGATGGACTGTGAGCCGTAAATGAATGACATACCGCCTTCCTTAGCGAGGGCAATTGCGAGTGTGTCGTTGGAAACGGACTGCATAATTGCCGAAACAAGGGGAATGTTGAGGGTAATGGGTGCTTCTTCACCTTTTTTGAATTTGCAAAGGGGTGTACGAAGGTCAACGTTTGCGGGGATGCAATCGGGACCGGTGTAACCGGGGATAAGCAAATATTCACTGAATGTTCTTGAGGGTTCCTGACAGTAATGTGCCATTCAAAATCTCTCCTTTAGCTTTTAGTTATTACCCATTATTGTACTTTTTATTTTTCCAAAAGTCAACTATGAATTATAACGATAATATGAGAGTTTTTTTAGGTTAAATTATTGTAAAATAACATATTCTATGCTAAGATTAATGAACAATTTAGTTACACGAGGTGCATTATGTCACATTTTGAAATTGACTTTCACGATAAAAACAGTGAAAGACTTATGATTAGCGGACGTGTAAATCAGATATTAAGTGATTTATACAAGAAATTTATAATTATTGATAGTGTTGATACAGGTGATTTTTATTATCGCGACGGTCAGTATACCTTTGACGAGAGGGAAGTGGGCGAGTGGACTCCCTTTAAGGCAAATAAAGATTATTGGGGCTATCGCGAATGCTATTGTTGGTTTAAACAGACAGTTAAAATCCCTGAAAGCTTCAAGGGTCAGCACGTTATTTATAATATTACTCCCTATGCCCGTAGTTGGGAAAACGAGGTTAATCCTCAGTTTATTGTTTACATTAACGGTAAGGTGGCTCAGGGTGCCGACAGTAACCATCGCTACGTAACCGTTACCCCCTGTGCCGAGGGTGGCGAAGAACTTGAAATTTACATAAACGCCTATTCCGACGATTGGGAATGGAGGGGCGAAATTCAACTTGGTGCTCAGCTTCAGGTTTTTGATGACGTGGCTTATGCTACCTATTTTGATATTCTTACACCCTTAAAGGTTGCAAAGTACCACGGCGAAGACAGTGATGCCCGTGTTAATATTCTCAACGCACTTAACAATGCCTGTAATATTCTTGATATTGACACAAATGACCGTGAGGTTTTCCACGAATCCTGCGTTGCTGTGTCACAATATCTTGACGAAAATCTTTACGGTAAATTTGAGGAGGCAACCTGTTGGGCGGTAGGTCATACCCATATTGACGTTGCCTGGTTGTGGCGTGTGCGTCAGAGCCGTGATAAGGCTTGCCGTTCTTTCTCAACCGTACTTAAACTTATGGAGGAATACCCCGAGTATAAGTTTATGTCCTCTCAGGCTCAGCTTTATGAGTATGTAAAACAGGATTACCCCGAGGTTTACGAGCGTATTAAGGAACGCGTAAAAGAGGGTAGATGGGAAGCGGAAGGCTCAATGTGGGTAGAAGCGGATACCAACGTTGCATCGGGCGAAGCACTTGTGCGTCAGTTTCTTGTTGGTAAACGTTTTTTCCGTGATGAATTCGGCATTGATAATAAAATTATGTGGCTTCCCGACGTTTTCGGTTATTCTGCCGCCATACCCCAGCTTATTAAAAAGAGTGGTATGGAATACTTTATGACAACTAAAATCAGTTGGAACGAATACAACAAATTCCCTTATGATACATTCAAATGGCGTGGTATTGACGGTACTGAGGTTCTTTCACATTTCCCGCCCAGCTGTCACGCAACCGATAACGAAAGACTTGATTGGAAAACAACATACAACAGTAAATTAAGACCTCTCTATGTTATAGGCGGTTACAAACGTTATTCACAGAAAGACTTGGGTAAGGATTACCTTATGAGCTATGGCTTCGGTGACGGTGGCGGTGGTCCTACAATCGAGATGCTCGAATACGGCAAACGTATGTCAAAGGGTATTCAGGGTTGTCCCGTTGTTAAACAGTCAAGTTCCCTTGATTTCTTCCGTAATCTTGAAAAACAGGTTATGGATAATAAGCATCTTCCCACTTGGTGCGGTGAATTGTACCTTGAATTCCACCGCGGTACTCTCACAAGTCAGGCGAGAAACAAAAAATATAACCGTAAGAGCGAGTGCCTCTACCACGACGTTGAAACCCTTTCGGCTATTGCCAATAAAGAAATCGGTTTCTCATATCCTAAAAAGCGACTTCTCGAAAACTGGAAGCTTATTTTACTTAATCAGTTCCACGATATTCTTCCCGGCTCATCAATAGCGGTTGTTTACGAGGATAGTAAAGCGGATTACGAAAAAGTCCTTGCCGAGGGTTGCGCTATGGCAAGTGAGGCTCAGGGAGCTCTTATTTCAAAAATGAATCTCCCCAATGACAGTATTGTTATTTTTAATACAACGGGCTTCAGACGTAAGGACGCGGTTGTTTGTGAAATTCCTCTTAACGGTGATTTTGCAATTTTTGATAAGAATGATAAGGAGGTTGCATACCAGAAAACCTATGACGGTAAAATTGTATTCATTGCCGAGGTTTGCCCCAAGGGTTATACAAGCTACACCGTAAAGAGATGCACTCCCTCAACATTTAACGATGTTGATGCCACTCTTGAAAAGGCACAGACACCTTTCTTTGCCGTTGAATTTAACGAAGAGGGTAATATTAAAAACCTCATTCATAAAAAGACGGGCAGAAGTGTTTCACCCGAGGGTGAACTTGTGGGTAAAGTTATTGCATATCAGGACAGACCCCACAACCACGAGGCTTGGGATATTAAATGCTATTTCGACGAAAAGAGCTGGAATCTTGATTTCAGTAATGCTGAAATTATCGAAAAGGGTGCAGTAAGAGTAGTCTATAAGGTTGACAGAACATTCAGAAACTCAATCTTTACCGAGTATTATTGCATTTATAATGACCTGGAAAGAATCGACGTTGACTACGATGCTGACTGGAAAGAGGACCACGTTGTACTCAAAGCGGATTACCCCGTTGATGTTAATGCGGTTAAAGCTACATTTGATATTCAGTTCGGTAATATCGAACGTTCAACCACCACCAATACAACTTGGGAATTTGCTCAGTTTGAGGAAAGTATGCATAAATGGGTTGACCTTTCCGATAACAGTTTCGGTCTTTCAATCCTTAATGACTGTAAGTACGGTTGCGACGTAAAAGACGGTCATATCAGACCCACTCTTTTCCGTTGTGCTACAAGACCTAACGTAGCTCAGGACAGAGAAAAACATTCTTTCACTTTCTCCATTTATCCCCACGAGGGCAGAGTTTCCGACTCCTCGGTTGTTAACGAGGCGTTTAACGTTAACTTCCCCCTTTATGCCGTTCCCGTTAGCGCTCACGAGGGCGTACTTCCGAGGGAATATTCACTCGTAGAGTGCGATAAAGAAAATGTTGTTATTGAAACAGTTAAGGTTGCGGAGGATAGCGACAATATTATCGTAAGAGCTTACGAAACCTGGAACAGCAAAACTCCCGTAACACTTACTTTCGTAAGTGAAATCGCCGAGGCTACCGAGTGTAACCTTATGGAAGAGCAGGATGAAGCTGTTCAGTATAGCGGTAACACCCTTACTGCAATATTCAAACCCTTTGAAATTAAAACATTTAAAGTTAAATTAAAATAAGGTGTAATTATGAACTATAGTTTTTTTGCTATGGTATCGCGTATGAAGTATATAGACCGTTGGGCACTTATGCGTAACACCGAAAACGAAAGCCTTGACAGCCACTCCAAAGAAGTGGCTGTTATAGCCCACGCCCTTGCCCTTATAGGCAACAGACGTTTCGGTAAAAATTATAACGCAGACCGTGCGGCGGTTTTAGGTCTTTATCACGATGCCCACGAAATTATAACGGGGGATATGCCCACACCCGTAAAGTATCAGAATGAAGATATTTTGGTGGCATTCAAAGCGGTTGAAGATTCCGCTAACGAAAAGCTTTTAAGTAAATTACCCCCTGATTTACAGGATGATTTCCGCGATTTATTGACAGAAAATGACGAGGAGCTTAAACCCCTCGTGAAAATTGCGGATAAAATAAGCGCTCTCATAAAATGCATTGAGGAGCGAAAAGCGGGTAATACGGAGTTTAAAGAGGCGGAAGCCGCAACTATTAAACGCATAAAGGAAGCGGATATTCCCGAGGCAAATGTGTTTATGGAAGAATTCCTCCCCGCATACGAACAGACACTTGATATGCTATAAAAAAATCCCCTCGGCTGAGGGGATTTTTTTAGTTAATAGATAAGAGAAAAGGGGCGAAGCCGAATTATCCCATCATAAACTTCCAGAACGATTCAAAGAATGCGACCATAAGTTTCATAATGTTAAGGAAGCTGGTCTGACTTGAAGCGTTGCTTAAAGCATCAAGGAAGTCATTTCCGAGGGTTGCTTTTACCTTCGTAAAGGTCTGGTTGTTAACGTCATTCTGCATAAACTGAGGATATTCGGGCATATCGTTTACGGTCAACTGAATGTCGCTGTTGAAAAGCACCTTGTAAAACTCGCCGTGTCCGTCGTGGGTCGTACTATGGAGCATATCCTTAATAAACCAAGTACATTCGGGTAATGCGCAGGTGGAGGCATCAATAACTCTGTCGGGCGAGATGTATCTTGTTTCGGGGAAACGTGCCTGAGTGTAATCCTCGGGGAGGGTTTCGCCGAAGTAAGCACAGGTAGCGCCTACGGTTGCATACTGAGTATCAACTGTACCGTCGGAGTTGTTTTTGTAAGCGGTAACAAGGGGAGTACGCTGCATATTGTAGCCTGCGACGATATAGATTTTTGTACCGTTAGCCTGTGCATCCTTGAGGAGTGTTTCGCACTGTTGCTGAACCTCGTAATGATAGAAATCAAGCTTTTCGAGAAGTACGGGGTGGGTGCTTTCGTCAAGCTTCATAAACTCTTTAGCACTTTCGTAATATTCATGAGGAACGAAGCTCCATATACCTGCCATATTTCCGAAAATGGGGATAAGTGCTTCATCAAAAACTCTGTCCTTAAGGTTATAAACCAAATCGTCCGCAATGCCTACAAGTCCGGCGAATACACCGCCTGCATCAAGCATTTCAACGAGGGTGTAAAGAATACCGGCAAGGGCATCGCTGCCTACATCGGGGATGGCGCAGTTTGCGTAATTAACAAGAGCATCCTTGTCTATCTGAACCTTGCCGTTGAAAAGCTCCCCTGCAACAGCAGTACCCTGTAAGGGGCAACACTGGAAAATAATTGTTTCAATGTCGTCCGTGCCGTAAAGCTTGATATAAGACATTGTAACAACGCCACCCATTGAGGATGCTCTGAATCTTACTGTATCGTGTTTGGTAAGCTCTTTTACTTCCTGAACGTAATCGTGAAGCTTTTCGGCGTTTTCAACGGGGTCAAGACGGAAGTCATAACCGAAGTAGTAGTTGTGGTCAATGCTGTGAACGGGCTCTGCTTCGGGATGGAATTCCTCGGATGTAACTCTTTCGTGGGATTTACCCTCGTTATCGAGAGCGAGCATACCAAAGGATTTATTTACGCAGTCGATTAATACGTCACCGAAAGCATCATAATCGTGGTCGAGTAAAAGTTGACCTGCCGCAGGAACAAGGGGTGCAAAATCATTTAAAATGTCGCTTGTTTCGGGGCGGAAAAGTGTACGTTCATTTTCCGTACCCGCGTCAAGGAATACGTATCCGCTACCGAGAGCCGCGACGTAAATAATGGGCGGTTCACCGCAGGTACAGTGTTCGGTTGCCGCAAATACGGGTAAAACACTAAGGGCAATAAGAATAACCGTAAGTGTAATTGAGAATAATTTTTTCATATTTAATCCCCCAATAATAGTGTAATTATATATTAGCACACATAAACACACCTTTAAAGTGTACATTCTTAACAAAAATATCCAATTCTTTTTTTGCATTTCAACCATACGACAATTGTTGTTAAAACCCCCGCCATATGCTAAAATTAACTTAGAATATTTTAATTTTTTTGGAGGATAAAATGTCCTATTCATCATTTGCGGGCGTTTACGATAGTCTGACGTTTAACGTGGATTACGAAAAACGCGCGGATTATATCGTCGATATTCTTAAACAAAATAACATAAATGACGGTCTTCTTCTTGACCTTGCTTGCGGTACTGGTTCACTATCTGTTGAATTTGCTAAAAAAGGCTATGAGGTTATTGCCACGGATGCTTCACCCGATATGCTTATGGAGGCTCAGAACAAAGCCTTTTCCGAGGGTCTTAATATTATGTTTTTGTGCCAGAGAATGCAGGAAACCGACCTTTACGGAACGGTGGGAGCGGTTATTTGCTCTTTGGACAGTATAAATCACCTCCAAAATGCGAAAGAAATGGAAGAAACCTTCCTCGTTCTTAAAAATTTCGTTGATGACGGGGGTATAATGATTTTTGATGTTAATACACTTTATAAACATCAAAAAATACTTGGTAATAACACCTTCGTTTATGATGAAAAAGACGTGTATTGCGTGTGGCAGAATAAGTTATATGACGACAAAAAAACCGTGGGTATAAACCTTGATTTCTTCGTAAAAGACGGGGATAGTTACCAGCGTTTCAACGAGAATTTTAAGGAAATAGCCTTTACTGATGATGAGATAACCTCCGCCGTTGAAAAGGCAGGGTTTAAAGTGTTAAACAGATATGACGAATTCACTTTCAACCCACCCTCAGGGGATACGGAGCGTGTTTACTACGTAATAAGGAGAGAATATAATGGATAATCTTATGTATTTAAAAAGCGGTACGGATATACGCGGGACTGCTATCGAAAAAGACGGCAAACCCGTTGACCTTACTGATGAAAGACTCACTAAAATTATTTGTGCTTACGTTGATTTTTTAAAGAATAAATTGTCCAAAAATGACCTTTCAATTGCCCTTGGGTACGATTCGCGAGTTTCCTCGCCACGCATTGCGGAAACCGTTTTAAAAACACTTTCAACACTTGGCGTAAGGGTTTATGATTGTGGTCTTTCTTCAACTCCCTCAATGTTTATGTCGGTTGTGAATTTCGGCGTGGATTCCGCTGTTGAAATTACCGCCAGCCACCTTCCTATGGAGATGAACGGTCTTAAATTTTTCACCCGTGAGGGCGGTTTTTCGGGGAATGATATCAAGGATATCCTTTCCTCTGCCGAGAAAATTGAAACTGAAATCGAACTTAAAAATGAGGGGATTTTAACCCTCGACAATATGGAAAAATACTGCTCCGACCTTCGGGAAATGATTAAAAAGGGCGTTAATTCCGAGAAATATGACAAGCCCTTAAAGGGTCTTAAAATAGTTGTGGATGCAGGTAACGGTGTGGGTGCCTTCTATGCCGAAAAAGTATTGAAAATACTCGGTGCCGACATCGACGGAAGCCGTTATTTAGACCCCGACGGCACCTTTCCGAACCATATTCCCAACCCTGAAAATAAGGTTGCTATGCAGTCAATTTGCGAGGCGGTTTCCGAGAGCGAAGCGGATCTCGGAGTTATATTCGACACGGACTGCGACAGAGCCGCCTGTGTTGATGAAAAAGCTAATGAAATCAACAGAAATAAGCTTGTTGCCCTTGCATCGTATATTGCATTAAAGGGGAATGATGGCGGGACAATCGTTACCGACTCCGTAACCTCCGACGGTCTTAATGTGTTTATAGAAAAAAATCTGGGCGGTGTTCATCACAGATTTAAACGCGGATATAAAAATGTTATTGATGAGGCTATAAGACTTCAGAATGAAGAGGGTAAAAATGCTCCTTTAGCTATCGAAACCTCGGGTCATGCCGCATTCAGAGAAAACTATTATCTTGATGACGGGGCTTACCTTGTAACCAAAATAATCATTGAAGCCGCCAAACTGCGTAAGGAGGGCAAAACCATCGGTAGCCTTATTGAAAAGCTTCAGCTTCCTCTTGAAGAAAAAGAGGTGAGGTTCACAATAAAGCTCAAGGATTTCAAGGATTACGGTCTTTCGGTTATTGATGATTTCAAGAGCCTTTGTGAAAATACCGGCGGTATTACCGTTTCTCCCGTAAACCACGAGGGTGTGCGTGTGAATTTTGATAAAAACAACGGTGACGGATGGCAGCTTCTGAGAATGAGCGTTCACGAACCCTTACTTGTTTTGAATTGCGAAAGCAATAAACAGGGCGGATGCCAGAAAATGCTTGATTTCTTCAAGGCTTTTATAACAAAATATGAGCAATTAGATACATCTAAGCTCTCATAACTGAAATGGGATATTACAGGCGATTTTTACTGTAATATCCCATTATTTTTCTTAGTATAATACTAATCGCGAAATACTGCATAAAATAAACAAAAAAAACATCGTTTTTTTATAAGAAAAGTCATTGATTTTTGTTGCATTATAATGTAAAATTGAAAATGTAAAAATATAGGTGTAGAAGTGCACCCTTTTTTAAAATCTGAATGGAGGTTTTTTCTATGAGAAAGTCAAAGAGAATCCTATCATTATTGCTCACAGCCGTAATGGTAGCGACTACCTTTGTGGTAGCGATTCCCATGCTTTTGGTTGATGCTGATGCAGCCATCACTATCGACGGCGTTACCCAGGAACGTATCGTTGGTGCAGACGGCTCCTATGTAGCAACCTACGACAACTATGCGGCTGCGTTCCTTAACGGTGCGAGCAGCCCCACAAACATAGTTATTCCGGGCCTTAATGCGGCTCAGGACTATGTTATTCAGGGTATGACATACTATCCCGACAGGGACTGGATGCTCATTACCGCTTACCATAACGCGGCTGACGGAGAAACAGTTCAGTCATCAAAGGTTTTTGCCATTGATGCTGCAACGGGTGATTTCGTTGCAATGTTCTCCTTCCTTAACCCCGACGGTACTGCCAACACAGAACACGGTGGTGGTATCGCTTGTTCCGAAAACAATATTTACTACGCCTGCGGTGACGACGACAGAATGATCGCCTATGCACCTATCTCTGCGTTTGCTGACGCTCCTCTCGGTCAGCACACTGTGGTTCAGCTTGTTGCTGAGGCAGAGTTTAAAGAGGTCGGTTCAGTTGCCGACGGTTCAAAGACAGCTTACACTGCATACGTTTGTTACGACCAAGGTATCCTTTGGACAGGTAACTTCTACGATATGGGTGTTAAGATTTTAGGTATCTCCGTTGCGGCTACCGACTATTCGGTTCCTGCACATAGTGAATACAAAACTATGGTTTTCGGTTATGAGCTTCAGGGTTCATCATCAGCCGAAGAGTGGAACAACCTTATGGGTGCAACCGGCAAGGATTGCCGCGGTAACCCCTCTTACACAATCGGTCTTAACAATGCTATTAAGGACGTTCAGTACGCCGTTGTTGATAACGGTAAGCTTTACCTTAGCTGTTCATTCGGTACAGGCGAAGGCACTGCGTCCGTTTCCCTCGGTGGTATGGACCCCTACAGCTCACTTATCATTGCCGATATCGACCTTTCACAGCCCGGTACAAAGAGCATTTCTCTTAATACACATAACGGTACCCAGAATGTTATGGCTTACGACATTCAGGACTATGATTACTACAGTATGATGCCTATGTCCGAGGGTCTTTGTGTTGTTAACGATAAAATCTTTATAACCTTCGAAAGTGCTTCTAACAAATACCTCAACGAGGCAGGTACACTTACGGGTAACTGTAAGCATCCCATAGACGTTGTTTGGGAGCTTGACCCCTACGAGCTTATGGAGATATCGGTTGCCGAGCCCGAAAAGAGTATCTACTACGAAAAGGTTCATAATATGGGTGAAATCGTTGACGGTGAAGAATATATTATTGTTCACGAAGCTAACGCTAAAAACCCCGTTACCCTTAAGAATTACCTTTATGCACTTAACGCTGACGGTAACTTCAGCGGTCATAAGCTTTCAAAGAGCGAAACGGACGTTGTTAAAGGCTACGACGGTATGATAGGTCACCCCATCAGCTACTACACCCTTGAGCACGACGAAGAAACCGGTGAGGATATTCTCTTCCTTGAAGAACCCGAGCTTGACGACGTTGAAGCAGTTCGTTGGAAACTTACTAAAAACTCTAACGGAAGCTACAGCATAAAAACAGCTGAAACATACTTTGCAAACAACGATAGCCTTTATATTGACGGTAAAACAATTTCAATGATGCCCTCCAATTCAAGCTATCTTTCAAATATGAATATCGCTCAGCTTGAGGATAACAGCGGTTATTTCTATATTTCAAATGCGGGTAACTATTTCCTCTGGTGTAATGACGGTGTAAACGAAAATTACAATGCTAAGGCTAATGCATATTATACTGCTAATGCTTCAAACCCCATTTTCCACGATGTTACCGAAACACCCGGTACCTTCCACTGCGACGCTTTGAATGCAACAGGCTCAAACATCTTAGGCGGTCAGATTGATACAAGCGACGATGACCCCGATATTCAGTATGAGGACGGTGCTTTCCAGATTTACCGCCGTGTTGTTGACGAGGTTTCATCAACCTACGAGAGCCGTGTTTACACGGACCTTCAGGCAAAGCTTCAGGAGGACGGCACCTATGACGTTACTCTTGAAACCTATGCTATTTCTCCCAACCACTATCAGTATGTAGGTGAAAAGCCCACCGACTACATTATCGTTGCCGATACATCTTCTTCAATGGCTGGAAAAGGTAGTACAGGTATTAATGAATATACAGGTAATCTTGCAGTTAGTTCATTGAGTACAGAGGCTAATACCTCTGACGATAACGGTGTAGGTGTTAACGGTTACGGTTTCTCTAATCCCGAGGAGGATATTTACATCAAGCATTCCGACGGTAGGTACTACAAAGTTTATCTTGCTGTTAAAACAGCAGAAAAAGGTTTTCTTAGTATTCGTCAACAGTATTGGGCATATTACATTGCTGATGACGGTCTTTACTATGTATTGAATGGTGAAAATAATTCTACTGTTGATGCTGGTATAACTGCAACTCAGTTTAAATACAATGTTGAAAACTCTATTGAGTATTCGGATTACAGCACCAAAACAAGTAACGGTAATAGACGAAAACAAGCTGTTTATACCGGTTATCATTATCGTTTTGATGATATTAACTCCCCATATAACGGTGAGCATGTTCGTCTTGATACATTAAAGACAGCCGCAGCTGATCTTGTGGACGATATTGCCGCACAGCACAAGAATAACCGAATTGCTCTTATTCAGTACGGTGCCGATGCTTCAACCGGTTATATTGATAAGAGCGGTAACCTTACTACAACTGCTGATGCAAATGCTTTCTGGGCAACAGGTGCAGTTGACCAGCTTAAGACAAAAATCAGTGCCCTTACTACCTCAGAGCAGACCAATAATACCGGTATTGAAATGCTCTATGCCAAGAACCTTATTTCGGCTTTTGCATCTGACTACAAGGGCGAAACCAGCACACGAAACGTTGCGGTTATCCTTATTTCCGACGGTATTCCCGGTAATGACAGCGGTGCTTCGGCAACTACCGCTGCAAATAATGCCATAGCTTATGCACTCGATGCAAAGAACAACGGCGCTTTCGTTTACACGGTTCTTATCGGTAACAACAGCTCCAGCGACTCAAGCTTCAGTAAGAAGACATATATGGATGCTGTTTCCAGTAAATATGCCGCTGCTGAAAATCTTAACAAAATTGGTGGTATGAGCGTTGACGGCGTTAACTATGCAATGTCTCTTGCAACAACCACTATGAATAACTTCATTAACTTCGGTGCTATGACAGCCGAAGAGGTTAAATCTAATACTGCGGTTGGTCTCGATAACCTCGGTAAGGAATCCTACATTCGTCAGCAGCTTAACGATGCATTTAAATTCCCCGCTGACTTCGATGAGAAGGATGACCTTATTGTTGAGCTTATAAGCGGTGAATTCGACGAGGTTGGTCGTTTCTCGTTTAACGAAGCTGATAAATCAGCTAACGATGCTGATGCGGCTGCAATTAAGGATACCGAGGGTACAAAAGTCGATAAAGATACAAGGACACTTACCGTTACCGGATACGACTATTCCGATGAATACGTTGCAAGAAACAGAACGGATAAGGACGGTCGTAAGCTCCGCGTTACATTGAAGGGTCTTCTTGCGGACGAAACCAAGAAGATTCGTAATACATCCATTAACAATCTTGAGACAACCGGTCTTTACAAGAACAAAACCAATATGCAAAGTGATGTAGAATTCAAGATGTTACCAACCTCTTACTTCAACATCCCAGAATATACCTACGTTCTTGACTACGGTCTTCCTATGTACGATAAGGAGGTTAACGGTACACTTAAATCGGTTGAAAGTGACCTTTCTGCAATACCGCGTGATGCAAACGACAACCTTCTTTATAATGATGTATCCGAAAACGGTCTTGTTAAAATTGAAAATAACAATCTTGACCTTGTTTACAAGACAACTCCCACTAACCCCACTGACTCCGGCTACTGCTTAATCCAGCGTGAAGACGGTACCTATGACTGGTTTGAAATTAAGGTTGTTCCCGCTTCAAACGTTCTTTATGAGGAGGATTGGTTTATAAACGGTGCCGCTCCAGAAGGTGCTCCGGTTTGGAATGCCGACGAAGGCGATAACAAAAAGGATTATCAGGAGCTCACAGACTCAAGCTCTGATATTTACGGCTATGACGAGGCTTACGAAACTGATAGCTTTGACCATTCAAATGATACAGTATTAAAAACAACCGTATCAAGCAGCGCAAAACGCAGTGTAACAAAGACTGTTGACTTTATCGGTGACGGCTTCGACCTTATTTCCGCTTGCGGTGAGAATACGGGTGTTATAGCTGTATCTGTAAAGAATGATGCAGGTAAGGTTGTAAAGGGATATCTTGTTGATACTTATTATAAAGGCGAACTTACAAACGGTGGCAAGCTCGCTTACCAGGTTCCCGTAGTAAGCTTCAAAACTTCACAGATTGAAGCTTTACACGACACATATACAATTGAAGCTACAGCACTCTATCTTTCAAATGCCGGTGCTCTTGCTTCCAAGAGTGTCAAGAGCTCAGCTCTTGCAGACGGTAAGCTCAGCGCAACAACGGGCACCGTTACAGATGAAGCGGCTGCTAAAGCCCTTCTTGCTGAGGTAGGCTTAGGTGAACTTGCAGACGCAGATCTTGAGCTTGTATGGTTCGACGATAACTCCGTTCTTAACGGTGGTACAGGTGCTAAGGGTAACATTAAGACTAACAGAGCAGGTGAAACAACAGAAACTCTTGATTGCTACCTTGACGGCTTCCGTATTTATCATCCTATGAATGATGACAATTCCGCATATATCAGCACCGAAAGAGGAGCTATTTATTATAATGTAATAAACCATCTCAAACAAGCGGGTACAACCGAGTCTAAGATTGGTGAAATCGCTTATGTCACAGGCGATTTCCAGGCGGATGAAGAGGGTAACAAGCCCACACTTTCATTCGGTAACTACCAGAATATCGGTCCTCAGAATGAGTTTTATCTCAAACCCGGTGCTTCCGCTGAGCAGGCACTTGTTTTCAAGGTTGCACTCAACACAGCTGATTCAAGAGTTCATCTTGGTCTTCGTGCAGTAACCGGTAAGGCTTCGGCTAAGATTGGCGGAACTACTTTTGATGTTAAGAGTACAACTGAAATGTACTACGATGTGACTGATTGTGTTGATACAACTACCGAACCCGGTATTGCTATTATTACAATTCAGAACGACGGTACAGGTATTCTTGCTGTAAACAATGTTAAGGTTACCGGTGATGCTACAATTACCGTAATTGAGGAAAGCGAGCTTTCCTATGCAGCCGAAATGATGGCAGCTCCCGCTACCAGAGCTGAGGTTGTAAACGGTGTTGTTACACCTATAGTTGAAGACGATACAAACGTTGACAACGGTGGCGATAACACAACCGGTGATGATAACACAGGCTCAGATACAACTGAACCCGAAAACGGTGGTTCAACCGGCTCAGGCTCATTTATTGAACAGCTTATAGCTATGATTATGGAAATTCTCAGAAGTCTTTTCAACTTTTTACCTGTAGGGGAGGTTATGTAAATGAATATGTACATTAAGCCCAGTGCTACTTTTATTACAGCATCAGGTACAGGTAGTGTCGGTGCTTCCTGCACCACTACAAAAGACGATCTTGATCTTATCGGCAGTGTTTTTGGTATTACAGATTGGAATACCGCTTTTGCCACAGGCGAAGGTTGTCAGGTTGAATATCCTATCGAAGAATATTGCAAATTCACTTCAGTTGATAGCGGTAATAATGTTTTCAAAATCTTAGGTAGCTGATAAATAAAAATCCCCTCACTTCGGTGAGGGGATTTTTTAATGAATAATGAATGATGAATAATGAATAATGAATAATGAATAATTGTGGGGCACTTCGTGCCGAATTATAGAAAAAGTTGTTGTAACGCGAAGCCTTATCATCCCTGTTTCGGCTCTGCCGAAATAGGGAGGGGGACCGCGTAGCGGTGGTGGGTAGTTCACTTACCTCTATTCATCGGTTGAGTAGAACAATAAACCACCGTAGGGTTTAGTCTTGCCTAAACCGCTAAGTTAACGATAGACCAAACGGGCTGGGCAAGCCACAGCCCCTACAGTAATCTATTCTTCAGTTACTTTATTAATCGGATTCTGCATATCGTCAACGGGTACTTCCTGTTGGCTTTTCTTCTTTTTCTTTACAATTAATACAATTGCAACGATTATTGCCACTGTAACTGCGAGAGCTATAAAAAGTACGAGAAGAATTGCTAATATAATAAGTATAGCAGCTATGCTCATTTTCATCGTTTAGTCCTCCTTCATTTCATTTATTTTTGCGGTTATTTCTTCCATATATTTACCGTGAAGCTTAAATTTAAAGGTGAATATAATAAGCGAAAGAACAAACAGTAAAATCGGCACACCCAACATCATAATGCTTATGGACGTTTTTACGCCCTGAGTATTAGCCGCGTGTAAGGTTTCGTCATAGCCGGAAATCTGCAAACCTGAGAAAAGAATAATTGTCTGAATGGTGTACGCCATTTTCTGTAAAAATCCCTTCATTGAGAAGGTTATGGATTCTGAGCGGAAGCCTTGTTTTACGTGACCGTAGTCAACTATATCCGCAAGGAAAACGGTCTGGGAAACGAACATTGAAGCCACACCTATGGATGCCACAAGGTAACTTAAGTTCATTGCCATAAGCTTCGGCTCTCCGAAGAAGCTTGCGAAAGCCATCGTACCCGTGAAACCGACTATCGCCATAATAAGCGAAAATTGGTAAGTGCGTCTTCTTGAAGTGAACTTTGTCATTATGGGTACTACCAAAAGTCCCAATACCGAGCCAACCGCACCGATGGTGTTAAAAAGGCTCTGTGCTTCAATATCACCGATTACAACGTCAAAATAATATGCACCAACGCCCGAAATCATATACCAACCTGCATTTGAAAGCATTGCGAATAACATAAATACAAGTAATTGGTCGTTGTTTTTTGCAATCTGGAACATCTTTTTAAAGGTGAATTTTTCACCACTTGGGGGTACTATATGCTTTTCCTTGGTTGTGGCAACGGAAAGTGAGGAAAAGCCTACAAGACACAGCGCACAAATAAGTGCCCATATGCTGAAGCCTCTTGCATCCCATACCTTTTCGTTTGTATTAGGGTCAAATGTAACACTGAGAAGGGGGAGTACAACGGGTGTAAGAATTGATATTATACCCTGACCTAAACCTGAAAAGGCTCTCGCAATGGTTGCAATAATATTTCTTTCACCCGGGTCACTAGTAAATGAGGGTACCATCGACCAGTATGGAATATCCGCCATAGTGTTTGTCATTCCCCAGAATACATAAAGTATAGCCGTATAAATATGCAAGGGTATACCGCCGATTCTTAGACCGGGATTTGTGAATAACAACACAAGCACAACCGCATTGCAACAAGAACCGATTAAAATCCACGGTCGGTATTTACCCATTTTAGTCTTTGTGTTATCAACTAAAGTGCCCATCATAGGGTCGTTGATACCGTCCCATATTCTTGCAACGGGTGTTATGAGTAGCAAGAAAATTTTGTTGAGCTTTAATATATCGGTCATATATTTTGCAAGGTACGAGTAAAACATACCGTAACTCAGGTCAAGACCGATAGCACCAATACCATAGGTGAATTTATTTTTTAGTGAGTTTTTTTCTTTCAAAATTAAACCTCCTTAAAACTTGCAAGGTTTAATAATGAAACCGAAGTCAACGTGCTTTTCATCGAAAAGTCGGTTGTTTTCGTCATTGTCAAGGGTTGAGCTTTCGCTGATAGCATTAAATCTGCCGTCTATATTTAATATAGTATAGGGCTCTTTTTGAAGCTCGAAATCGTGTTTTACTTCAGTTAATTGCTCTGCTGAGTAATGTGAAGCATTAAATGAAAATTCCTTTGTATCCGAAAGACCCGTAACGAGAAGCGAACTACCGTCTTTTTTACCAACCTGAACCCATCTTGTTTTATAGTGGGATGAGTTTTCCTGGGGTCTTACGTAGTGAACGAAGTTTTCGGTAACTGTAAGGTCATATTTACCGTATCTTGCGGCTTGGTATCTGTCGGGGTATGTTTCCTTAGTACCCCCAAGACCAAAATATGAAATATCTTCGTTTTCTTCCTTTAGCAAAAGCTCAAGACCGAGACGGGGAAGAAGGGGTGCGTTTTCGCGTATATCACCCTTAATATTAACTCCCACGCTGCCGTCATTTATAAATGTATATGTAACAGTCCCCTTTATAATGGGCGGGTTTGCAGGACCACCGAGTGCAATATCACATTCAATAGTAATGTTATTTTCATTTTCTGTTACGCGGGTTTCGTAGGTTTTCTGAGCTATATGATGTAAATGGTTTGCAATCCATTCATCAACTGAGCCACGGTTGTAGGAGGGGGCACGCCACATTTTAAATTTAACGGGAGCCTCTAACATCTCGTTGTCGTTATTCTTTATTGAACAAATTCTGCCGTAGGGCTTGTCGAAAACATATTCATTTTCACCGCATTTAATTGTTGCGAAACGGTCGGTCTGAATAAGCGTTAAGGGGTAAACTGCAACTTTCTTGACCTCGTTTTCACTTTGGAGTTCAAATTGCAAGAAGCCTACCTCGTAACCCTTTTCAGCCCAAGGTGTATCAGCTTTCTGAATAAATGAAACTGTAAGGAATGCGTTGCTTTTGAGGGTGTAATTTGCATCAAAGAGTTTGAATTCTTTTTCACTCTGTGGTGCAACATCAATATTTTCGAGGCAACCCTCTGCTATAACTTCGCCCTCGTCGGTAATAGTCCATTTAAGAGTTAAATCCGAAAGGTCCTCAAAGTAACGTGCACTCTTAATAGTAAGAATACCGTCTTTAAATGAACCCCTGAAAGGCTCGTAAACCTTTTTCATATCGTAGTAGCCGGGACGTGGACTTCTGTCAGGGAAAACAAGACCGTCAATACAGCAAATACCGTCGTTTGGGAAATCGCCGAAATCACCGCCGTAGTAGTAACGGGGGTTTCCGTCTTCGTCGGGGATATTAATTGCGTGGTCCGTAAGCTCCCATATACATCCGCCACAGAAGTTTTCGTATTTATCTACAAGGTCCCAGTAAGCGTAAACGTCACCGGTTGTTGATGCACAAACATATTCGCACATATAGAAGGGTTTGTCATAATCCTCGTTATTGAGATATGGTTCGATGTAATCAACGCCCGCATACATTCGGCTTTCAACGTCGGAAATATCCTTGAAACATTCGCCCTCGGGAACTGCTTTGAATTCAAGGTGAGAGTTCTCGTAGTGTACAAGGGCGTTTTCGTCGCGACCCTTTATGTATTCACGCATATAACGGTGGTTTACACCGCAACCGCTTTCGTTACCCAGTGACCACATAATAACTGAGCCGTGGTTTTTATCGCGTTCAAAAAGTCTTGCGGCTCTGTCAACGTAAGCCTCTTTCCATTCGGGAATAGTCGAAAGAAGTGACCAACGTGTCCAATCCCAATCGGAGGGTGTATTATAGCCCATACCATGGGTTTCAATATCCGCCTCGTCTATAAAGTAGAAGCCGAGGGCCTCCGCCAGGTCATAAAACCTTGGGTCATTGGGGTAGTGGGATGTACGAATAGCGTTAACGTTGGCTTTTTTAAGTACGAAAAGGTCACGTTTCATTTCGTCGAGGGTTACTGCGTATCCGTTTTCGGCGGATGAATCGTGGCGGTTGATACCTCTTAATTTAACTGCTTTACCGTTTATAAGTAACTTTTTATCCTTGATTTCAACTTTTCTCAAAGCAAGTTGTAAGGGGATAATTTCATCCTCGCAGGTAATGAAAAGCTGGTATATATAGGGCTTTTCATCATTCCACATAAGGGGATTTTTAATCTCAATATTAAAGCTACTGTCCTCGCTTTCACCCTGTGCGATTAAACTGCCGTCAGGGGATGCAACACCGTAAAGAACGGGTGCATTACCAACTAATTTACAGTCAATATTAAGGGTGCAAAGTGAGAAATCGTCGTTGAAGAACTGTTTAACAAAAATATCTTCAATCCTTGTTTTATTTCTTGAAAGAATATAAACTTCTCTGAAAATACCCGAAAGTCTGAAGTAGTCCTGGTCCTCAAGGTATGAGCCGTCGCACCATTTTACAACGAGTACTGCGAATCTGTTAGTACCCTCTTTAAGGAACTCAGAAATATTGAATTCACTTGTGCAGTGGCTGACCTGACTGTAACCTACGAACTGACCGTTTACCCAAAGGTAGAAACAGGATGACACACCCTCAAAGGTGATGATGTTATCTCGTTCCAATGCCTCCGCGGTAAATTCAACATCCTTAAGATAAAATGCACAGGGGTTTTCCTCGGGAACATGGGGCGGGTCAGTGGGGAAAGGATACATTAGGTTTGAGTAAAGGGGTTTGTCCATTCCCTCTATGTCATAAAGCTGGAAGTTACCGGGAACTTTTACTGTGTTAAGCTCCTCGGTAGGTGCATTCTCACCGTAAAGGGACTCGTCTATATCCTCGAAGGTTTTAAAATATTTAAATTTCCACTCACCGCAAAGGTTGGTCATATAGTATGATTTGTTGCGGTCTCCCGAAAGAGCATCCTGCAAATTGTCGTAGGGGATGAAATATGCACGGGGTGCTTCAGTGCCTACGTGCAGATGCTCAAGGCTTTTGTGGTATGCTTTAAAATTCATATTCTTACCTCATTTCTAAAAAAATGATTATTTCAAACGGGTCAAAAAGCCGTTTTCACTACCATAAATATTAATACATTCCGTCCTCATTGCCTCAAAACAGGCTTGAGTTGCGAAACAGTCGGACAACGCCCTGTGGGCGGTTTCGTTGGTTTTATTATAAAATTCTACCATATCGGATAATCTGTGGTGGGGGAGCGTGGAGTGAAGCTTTCTGAAAATTTTCATAGTGTCTATATAATTATTTCTGAAAATTTCCGCACTTCGTACTACGAAACGCACGTCGAACAAAACATTATGTCCCACAATAAAGTCATCACCGATAAAATCAAGAAAATCGGGCAATACCTGTCGTGGATTGGGGCAAAAACGCACCATTTCGTTACTGATACCCGTAATATCCGTAATAACGGGTGATATGGGGAATCCGGGGTCACAAAGCTGTTGGAATGTGTCAGTAACCTGAGTGTTTCTTACCTTTACCGCCGCGAATTCAATAATCAACTCGCTATCGGGATTAAGCCCCGTAGTCTCAAGGTCGATTACCGTGTAATCAGAAGGGAAGGATATAATACTTTTACCGATATTCGGGTTAATATTTTTGGTTTTACATTCGTAAAAATATACGCCATTTTCACATTGTAGCATCGTCTCACCCCATATAGTAAAGAATACCATAATTAGGGCTTTTAGTAAATGTATTAAAGTGATGAAAATAACTATTAAATATAGTATAAAAACACAATATAATTAGGAATTAGGAGTGAGGAGTTTCGTGGCACTGCGTGCCGATTGTAAATGCAAAATGCAGAATGCAAAATTATCGGGGCTACGCCGATTATATTCTCGTTTCGCTCTGCGAAACATATCGCGTACGAAGTATATATCGCATCGTCAGATATATCGCACCGTAGGTATATCGCACCCGAAGGGTATAAAGGGTAGTTCTCTTGCGGTTGGTATTTTGTTGGATAGAATCTTTTGAGGTACGCACAAGTTTACACGATTGGAAATCGTGTAAACTCAAAAAGCATTTATTAAAATGATAAAAATATAAATTAAGACTTGATTTTTTGTAATCAATTAGTTATAATATCAAGGCACTTAAAAAGTGAATAGTTTATATGGAGAGTTGTCCGAGCTGGTCGAAGGAGCACGATTGGAAATCGTGTAAACGGCCAAAACCGTTTCGTGGGTTCGAATCCCATGCTCTCCGCCAAAATAACAAGCTTACCTTTTGGTAGGCTTGTTGTTTTTTTGCGTTGATGTTTTAAAGGGATTCGAACCCACCTCGCCGAAGGCGAACATAATCGGGTGTTTGCGTAGCAAACGATGGGCGGAGCCCATCGAATCCCATGCTCTCCGCCAAAAACAGAAGCCACCCCAAGTAGGGTGGCTTTTACTTTTTTAAAACAAAGGTTTAACAATTTATTACAATCTTGTAGCAATATTTGACAGTTTTAAATATTTATAGTATTATTTATTAGTATAATTGGAAATATTATGTTATAAGGGATGAAAGGTTTTTCCTATGGGCATTTTTATTGATTTAGAGGGTCTTGACGGTAGCGGTAAAACAACCCAGACCGAGCTTATCTGCAAGCGTCTTAAGGATGACGGTATTGATTACCGTCAGATTAAATTACCCGATTACGAAAGTGATTCGAGTATTCTCGTGCGTAAGTATCTTGCGGGTGATTTCGGCAAGAATGCGGGGGATGTTAACGCCTATGCCGCCTCCGTTTTATATGCTGCTGACAGGTTCGCATCATATACCGAAAAATGGGGTGAGGACTACCGTAGCGGTAAATTGATTTTTGCCGACCGATATACTCCCGCAAATGCTCTTTATCAGATGACCAAACTTGATAAAGCCGACTGGGACCCCTTCCTCCAATGGCTTTTTGATTTCGAGTATGAAAAAATCGGTATTCCCGCTCCTGATAAGGTTATTTTCCTTGATATGCCCGTTGAGGTTTCCCAACGTCTTATGACATCCCGTTATAACGGCGACGAAAGTAAAAAGGATGTTCACGAGGCGAATGTTGAGTTTCTCAACGCCTGTCGTGAGGCGGCTCTTTACGCGGCGGATAAATACGGTTGGAGCGTAGTTGAGTGTGCTGAGAATGGTGAGCCGTTACCCATTGACGTAATAAATGATAAAGTCTATAAAATTTTATTGGACGCATTGAAATAAGGTCTTTTATGCTTGATTTACAACATTTAAAAACCGAACATAAATCTTTAATTGAAAAGTATATTCCCCGTGAGTGTGCTCAGATGTGTGACTTCAGTTTTGGTAATCTTTATTCGTGGAGTGCCGCGGAGCATACGGAGTTTGCGGAGAAGGACGGTTTTTTATACCTTCGCTCCACCTTTAACGGGGTTACATCCTACGCTTTCCCGTGGGGTGAGGGGGATATTAATATCGCCCTTAGGGAAATTCAGATTGATGCCACTGAGCGTGAGGCGGATTTGAGCTTTTACTGTGTATCCGAGGGGCAGTTACCCCTTCTTAAAGCCTTTTTCGGTTCGGCTCTTTCGGTAAAAGAACAACGTGATTATTTTGATTACGTGTATCTTCGTGAAAACCTTGCCACCCTTAAGGGTAGGAAATTTCACTCCAAAAAGAATCACGTAAACTCTTTTTGTAAAAAATACAACTATATTTACGAAGAACTTTCCGAGAGTAATTTAGCCCAATGCCTTGAGTTTTCCCATTCGTGGCATATGATGGGCGAAAGCACCCAACGTCTTGAGGCGGAGCGTCAGGTTATTGACAAGGCTTTTCGGAATTTCTGTAAATTAGGTCTTAAGGGTGCGTTACTTCGTGTTGACGGTAAAATCGTAGCCTACGCCTTAGGGGAAGAGATGTATGACGGCGAAACCTTCTGTGTTCATTTTGAAAAGGCATCACCCGAGTACCCTCAGGCTTATGCGGCTATAAATAAGCTTTTTGCCGAAAAATCCCTTGGGGATTATAAATATATTAACCGTGAAGATGACGCAGGGGTTGAGGGTTTGCGTAAGGCAAAATTATCCTATCAACCTGAGTTTCTTGTGAAAAAATACTATGCAAAAATTATTTGATGTGCGAAATCCACGCGAGGATGAATACGAAGCCTTAAAGGCTTTGTGGCTTGAGTGCTTTGATGATTCACCCTCGGTTGTAGAGCGTTTTTTCAAAAATGCCGTAACGGATGAAAACGTAGTTGTCGCTTTTAGCGACGGTGAACCTGTAAGTGTTTTATATATAATTGAAAGCACCATTACTAATAATGGCAAGGATTATAAAGCTTTTTATATCTATGCCGTGTGTACTCACCCCGATTTCAGGGGAAAGGGACTTATGAAAGAATGCTTTGACTTTCTTTTTGGTTTGTCAAAGGAACGCGGTGCCGACTACCTTTTCCTTGTCCCTGCCGAGGAAAGCCTTTTTGAAATGTATAAAAAACTCGGCTTCAAAAATGGCTTTTATTATTCCGAAAAAATAGTTTATTCAAAGGCTTTTACGGGTGAACCTGAAACTTTTGAAAATCTTTCTTTTGAAGATTATGAATTTATACGTGAATCATTTTCTGATAAACTAAATCTTGCCACCCTCGGTGAAAAGGGATTCAAAGGCTTTTTATCACCCGAAGGTGAAACCGTTAAGGCTTTAAAATGCGGTAACGGTTACGTGGTTTTTGAAAAAGAAAATGATACTGTTACTGTCCATGAGTTATTCGGTGATGAAAACAGTCTTTTAAAAGCTTTGTTTAACTTAACGAATGTGACATCTCTTACCGTAAGGGGATTTGCGGATAAAAAGTCCGTTCCTTTCGGTATGTATTTAGGGGTAAATGATGCCCCACCCATTGATAATGCTTTTTTTGGTATCCCATACGGAGGGTAAATTATGTTTTATGTTTTTCTTGCAAACGGATTTGAAGAAATAGAGGCTTTAGCACCGGTTGATTTCCTCAAAAGAATGGGGGTTGAGGTTTTAACCGTAGGTGTAAGCGGTAAAACTATATGTGGCGCTCACAATATA
>JAZNVE010000040.1:0-5061 GCA_045592665.1 Acutalibacteraceae bacterium | reverse complement strand
AGTAAGAGTTAATGTAGTTTTTTGCTACATTAAGTCTTTTTCTCCTTTAGACTACCACTCAAAAAAACACAAGTTTTTTTACAGCCCCCAATTTTTTAATAAAGTAAATCTTCGGGTTTCTTGAGTATATAAGTTGCCCCTGCATTTGTCAGTTCTTCTTCGGTGCCGAAACCGTAAACTGCACCGGCACTGTCAACGCCAACACCTTTAGCACCGTCGATATCGTAAAAACGGTCGCCAACCATAATAACTTCATCCTTTTGGGGATTTCCGAAAAACTCGAAACAAGCATTAATAAGGTCTTTTTTACTTGAAAGATTATTCTTAAAATCCTCAGCGGATATGAAATCATAATAAATATCAATGCCGTGATATTTTGAAATTTCTTCTACGAATAAACGGGGCTTTGATGATGCTATTGCGATTTTTTTACCCCGATTTTTAAGTTCTTTAAGTAAATCAACTATGCCGCCATATAAAGCGGATTCTTCGGCGGCTTTGGTTTTGTAGCGTTCGCGGTATTTAGCTATGAGCCAATTTGCATCCTCGTCGCTGACGTTATAAATAGTCTTATATGACTCGAAAAGAGGGGGACCCACAAAGAAATTGAGTTTTTCTCTGTTTGTTTCCTCAATACCGTAGCATTCCAGTGAGTAAATTATGGAGTTGAAAATACCTTCGGTAGTGTCACACAATGTGCCGTCAAAATCAAAAAAGTAATAATTATATTCTTTCATAAAATCACCGTATTTATTTTATAATGTTTTTTAGAAAAAGTAAATAAATCAGAGTAAATATTATACGTTTTTAGTGTAATTTACTATTGCAAGAAACTGAAGTGTGATGTAAAATTTATATTAATGTGTTTTGAAAGAAGGCGGCTTTGTGGCTGAGAAATTTGAAATTAAAATTGATGAAATATTAAATAAATATTCTGCACCCGATGAGAGCCTTATTGCTATTTTGCAGGAGGTTCAGGCTTTTTGTGGCTATATTTCAAGGGATGCGGTTGAATATATTACGGCAAAAACAGGTATTCCCTCAAGTCGTATTATGGGCGTTGCGTCATTTTACGCGGGATTCAGACTTAAACCTGTTGGTAAGTACAGAATTATGGTCTGTATGGGTACGGCTTGTCACGTAAACGGCAGTGAGCGTATTGGTGATACGGTTAAACGTGTTTTAGGTATAGAGGCCGGTGATGTTACCGAGGACGGCCTTTTCTCCTGGGAAGAGGTTGCCTGTCTCGGTTGTTGCAGTATTTCACCCGCTATGATGATAAATGACACGGTGTACGGCACCCTTACTCAACAAAAGGTCATTGATATTATTGAAAATATTAAAAGGGGTGAGGGCAAATGAGATTTCTTTTAGGTTACGGTTCCTGTGGTATAGCATCGGGAGCAAATGATGTTCTCGAGGGTCTTAATGAGGCTTTTTCGGGTACTGAGTTTACCGTTGAAAAGGTTGGTTGTAACGGTCTTTGTTTCGCCGAACCCATTGTTGAAGTTATTACTGATTCGGGCGAAAGCATTCTTTACGGCAGACTTAATAAGGATAGTGCCGTTAATTTTGCAGAGAAGATAAAAAAGGGCGAATTACCCCTTGAAAACAGACTTAGTGAAGATGAACTTAAGTTTTTAAACGGTCAAAAAAGAATTGTTTTATCAGGTTGCGGTAAAATCGACCCTGAGAATATTGATTCGTATATAGAAAACGGCGGTTATAAAGCATTGGAAAAAGCCCTTGAAATGGGTTCGGATAAAATAATCGAAGAAATAAAAATTTCAGGTTTACGCGGTAGAGGCGGAGCAGGTTTCCCCACCCATTTTAAATGGCAGGCGGCTAAGAGCGCTCAATCCGAAGAAAAATATATTGTTTGTAATGCGGACGAGGGTGACCCGGGCGCATTTATGGACAGAGCCGTTTTAGAGGGTGACCCTCATAGAGTGCTCGAGGGTATGATGATTGCGGGTATTGCTATCGGTGCCCAAAGTGGCGTTATATACGTAAGAGCCGAATATCCTCTTGCGGTTAAACGCTTGAAAAATGCCATTTCCCAGATGCACGAAAAGGGATATCTTGGTAAAAATATTTTAGGAAGTAGTTTTAATTTTGATTTCCATATTATGATGGGAGCGGGTGCATTTGTTTGCGGTGAGGAAACGGCACTTCTTGCATCCCTTAGCGGTAACCGAGGTATGCCTGTTACAAAACCTCCCTTCCCCGCACAAAAAGGTTTCAGAAAACAACCTACTAATATCAACAATGTTGAAACTTTCGCCAATGTTTCCTGGATTATTGATAACGGTGGCGAGGCTTTCGCATCAATGGGTACAGAGGGTAGTAAGGGTACAAAGGTTTTTGCCCTTGCGGGTCGCGTAAAAAGAGGCGGACTTGTTGAAGTTCCTATGGGACTTACTATAAATGATATTGTTTTCGGTATTTGCGGCGGTATAAAAAATAATGCCAAAGTAAAAGCCGTTCAGATGGGTGGTCCTTCGGGCGGTTGTATACCCGCAAATATGCTGGATACAGTTATTGACTATGAAAATATCGCTAAAACGGGAGCTATTATGGGCTCGGGCGGTATGATAGTTATGGACGAAAAAACCTGTATGGTGGATATGGCGAAATTTTTTATGGATTTCACCAGTAAAGAAAGTTGCGGAAAATGTGTTCCTTGCCGTATAGGTACTACACGTATGCTTGAAATTCTTAAAAGAATTACAGATGGCGAGGGCACTTCCGAAGATATTGATACCCTCGTTGAGTTGGGTGAAAGTATAAAAGTGGGTGCGTTGTGCGGTCTCGGTAATTCTGCACCTAACCCCGTTCTTACAACTATTAAATACTTCAGAAATGAGTACGAAGAGCATATAAATAACAAATGTTGTCCCGCAAAAAAATGTACGGCACTTATTGAATACCGTATTGATGAAAGTATGTGTCGCGGTTGTTCACTTTGCAGTAGAAGATGTCCCGTTGATGCTATAAGCGGTATTATCAGATCACCTTATAAAATAGATAGCGAAAAATGTGTTCGTTGCGGTCAGTGTATTGATAGTTGTAAATTCAATGCAATTAATGTTTTAAGTGGGGAGGAGAGTAAATGAGCATAGTTAAAATATTTATAAACGGCAAAGAATACTCTGCCGATACCACTAAAACACTTCTTGATAATATACTGGATAACGGTATATATTTACCCCACCTTTGCCATAACAAGGAACTTGAAAGTTATGGCGGTTGCGGTTTGTGTCTTGTGGAAGTAGAGGGCATCAGAAAACCCTTGCGAGCCTGTTCAACAAGTGTTAGTGACGGTATGAGGGTTGCTACAAGTACACCCGAACTCGAAAAGAGTCGAAAAATCAGTCTTTCTCTTATCATGTCGGATCACGGCGGTGACTGTAAAGCACCTTGTTTTATGGCTTGTCCCACTCATCAGGATGTGCAAGGGTATGTGGGTCTTATTGCTAACGGTAAGGAGCGAGAGGCTCTTGAGCTTATAAAAAAAGATAATCCTTTACCCGCATCAATTGGCAGAGTTTGTCCTCATCCTTGTGAGGAAAAATGTCGTAGAAAACACCTTGAAGGTGCGGTTTCGATATGTGCTCTTAAACGTTTTGCTGCAGATTCATATATGGATTATGTTCCCGAATGTGAGGAACTTAATGGTAAAAAAATTGCAGTTGTTGGAGGTGGACCTGCGGGTCTTTCTTGTGCTTATTTCTTGGCGTTAAAGGGCTATAAGGTCAAAATTTTCGAGGCTCAGAGTAACTGTGGCGGTATGCTCAGATACGGTATTCCTGCATACAGATTACCTAAAAATATACTCGATGAAGAAATAGATGTCATCAAAAAAATGGGTGTCGAAATTATCTGCAACACCGCTTTGGGTAAGGATTTTACTGTCGAATCACTTCACAATGAATATGATGCAGTATTCCTGGCAACCGGTGCGTGGCGCTCAACTAAATTGGGTTGTGACGGGGATTCAAGTGACGGTGTTGTAGGCGGTATTGATTTGCTCTACCGTGTTGCAAATGGTGAAAAAGTAGATTTGGGTAAAAAGGTTGCCGTTGTAGGTGGCGGTAATACTGCCATTGACGCAGTGAGAACTGCCGTTCGTCTTGGCGCCGAGAATGTTACACTTATTTACAGACGTACCGAAGCGGAAATGCCCGCGGAAGTTGAAGAAATAAGGGATGCAAAGGCAGAGGGTGTGGAATTTAAATTCCTTGTATCACCTCTTGAGGTTGTGTCCGAAAACGGTAAAGTTAAAGGTTTGAGGCTTCAAAAAATGGCTTTGGGCGAGCCCGATGCTTCGGGTAGAAGAAGTCCCGTTGCCATTGAAGGAAGTACGGAAATAATTGATTGCGATACAATAATTTCTGCTATCGGTCAAAGAGTAAAGGCGGAGGATATTGACTCTGTTGAATTAACCAAAAAGTCAACCATTGCCGTGGATGAAAGAACTTATCAGACATCATTTAAGGGTGTTTTTGCCGCAGGTGATGTTATAAATAAGGGACCCGACATTGCTATAAAAGCAATAGCAGGGGGTAAGTATGCGGCTCGCTCAATTGACTGTTATCTTAAAGGTGTTGAAGTTCCCCCGGAACTCCCTGTATATTCTGTTAACAAGAATTTTGATGCAAAAGTTCTTGAGGGTACACCCGAGATTAAAAGATGCGAAGTAACGCTTACGGATGCGCTTGAAAGAAAAACTAATTTCCGTGAGGTTGCCTTTACTTTTACGAAAGAAGATGCAATTAAAGAGGCTTCCCGTTGCCTTGAGTGTGGTTGCTCGGCGGTATATTCCTGCGAGTTGTTGCCCTTAATGAGGGATTATGATGCACTTTCTCTTACTCTTAATGGCAAAAGTCGTCAGTATCCTAAAGACAAAAGCCATCCTTTTATCATAAGGGATAACAATAAATGTATTTTGTGCGGTCAGTGTGTACGTGCCTGTCGTGAAATATCAGGAACAGAAAACCTTGGACTATTCGGCAGGGGCTTCGGTACCATACCTATGAGCGCATTTGATTTACCTTTGGG
>JAZNVE010000039.1:0-10768 GCA_045592665.1 Acutalibacteraceae bacterium | reverse complement strand
GATTGCTGCAACAATGCCGACGATTTTTAAAACTTTTTTCATTTTAAAATCCTCCCGAATATTTATTATGGAATAATTATACCACACACATGACAAAAGTCAAGTAACGCAATATTATTTTTCATTATTTTTTACATTTGGACATATGATTGCAAAAATAATTTAAAACAAGGGAAAGTCGGGGGCATGCGGTGTTCTGTGATTGGGTGGTTTTCGACCCAAAATCGCCCCTGATTTTATATTTTAATGGGCAAAAGCCTTGATTTATCAGGGTTTACGGCTCAATCATAGAACCGTCCCCTGATTGGTGCGAATTTCCATTCGGCATAATCTGCCTAAAGAATCGTAGCAGAATAGCTTTACCTTATAATTAATTTGCAAGCAAATTAGCAATAATACCTGAAATAAAACTTATTATTATGAAGAAACCAAAGCACATCGCAAAAACTCTTTTTTTCTTGGTAATTTTTTTATCTCTGCTGACTAAGAACAACAACGCTAATATCGGCACAAAAAAAGCTAGTGCTCCGGTAACATTTATTAACAGACTATCATAAGTCACGTTCATTTTATTAAAAAAAGAGGCAACTAAAAACTCGGCTACTATTATCCAAATTAACATTTTATAAATTTTTTTCATTTTATTCCCCTCAATAATATCCTTTGTATGCCATGCTTTCTCATATATAGCCATCAGTTCATCATTACATTCTGCAAAATCAATACAAATAGATGCTTCTGCACCAATACCTAAATACGCTCCAACTGAAAAGGCTATTCCCGAGGCAGTCCCCTAATTGGTCCTCCCCTGATTGGTCCGCAAACCGTCCCCATCTAGTCATCTATCTCTAAAACATATGTGAATTTATTGGTATACACAATTGAATATTTGCCTGTGTTTGACAAATCGTATTGCAATATTTTCTCATTAGCGGATAGATTTATATCATCAGACGTCAATATTTCCACAGTTTTTTCACCATCGAAAAAGCTCACCGAATTATCGCTAATCAAGAATTCACCAATAAAATCCAAATTTTCAATTTTATACGCACCGTAAATCCTTTCCTTTTTTAAAAATTTTCTTTTAGTTTTTGTAGCAAGAATACAACCCTTATCAAATAAGTATTGGTCAGGTTCGGGCATTTTTCTTTGACGTTTTGTGTATTTACTTATCTGTTTGATTTTATCTGAAAGCACATCAAATTCACTTACCATATACTTTCGGTACGGCATTAAATTCGGATGAATGAATGAGTAAATTTGTATTTTACCACAACAATCATACGATTTAACGGAACATAAAATCCCCTTGTCATACAAATACTCATCCTGAATTTGCATACTTTGGCAATCAAGCAAATAAAGAAAACCCTTTGTTGATAACATCAACAATTTATTTTCAATACAATGGACTGTTGTAATTACAGTTCCATGAAAATCCTTCACACAAACCGAAAAATTATTATTTAAATCAACAACCAAAAGCACTGCACCTGATGCATTTGATTTTTGCAAAGATACCACAATATAGTTTTTTGAATTATGTACAGGTGCTATTAATCCTACATCGTCCTGAACATAATCTTTTATAGATACAGTTTTAACAGCTTCTCCTGTTTTGCAATTAACAATCAAAAGTTTTTCCAAATCACAAGTTTTTTTGTCATACAATAGCAGGGTCACATAATCATTTTCCTTTGAAAAAGCAACAGAAAATATTCCCAATCCGAAAACATCAATTTTATTCTTTGTATCAAAATTAAAATCATATAAATATGTCTGTTCGTTATTCCTCTTTTTTACGATAGCTTTTGTATCATCAGCATTGAAGATAATAGAAGTTTTTTTCTCTTTGATTAATTGAGTCATTATATAACACCACCATTGCCATTCATATACAGATAATTAAAAATCGATAAAAATATTCTCATAAACAATAGTGAAAATCAGGGGAAAATCAGGGGAGGGAAAATCAGGGGACGGTTCTGTGATTGGTCGCCTATAATTGGTCTCTACATTTTAATTATGAACTTTTCCACAGTTTTTTCAATTCGCATTTGTGACAAAAAAAGCGAATAGCTTTTGACAAAAAACACTACCGCGGAAGGTAGTGTTGAAAATTGAGTTGTTTAATTGTTGGTGAATTTTATTATACGTATAGGACAGACAACGGATGATACGGCTTCGCATATTGTTTACTTTATCTATAATCGGCACGAAGTGCCCCGAAATTTTGCATTTTGCATTTTGCGTTTTACAATTTCGCTCCGCCTTTGCGGACGAGGATGGTATCCTCACCTATTACTACTATATCCTTCCAACAGATTACTATTTCCTCACCCCTGCCTAAAAAACCGCCTATTCCCCTACCGCAGAATACGGTTATACTTACGAGGCACCCTGTACAAGTGTCTATTTCCACGTCACTTACACAACCCAGACGGCAACCGTTATCCACATTAACTACCTCTTTTGACCGCAAGGCGGTTACTGTGCATTTCAAGTATAATCACCCCTAAAAACCAAATTCATTATGAATAAATGAGCAACGGGTCAATGTTCCCAAACCATATTTATGACGTATATTATCCTTGGCATTTTCAAGTCGTTGCTCCTTTTCGCGCTTAATATGATAATCCAGATCCAATAAGGAAATCTGTTCACAAACCTCAGTATCATTAAGTAACTTAGTACCCGTAACGGTCAACGCCCGTATAGGCTCTTTGGTTACGTCGATATTATCCTGTATAAGGGAAAGTGCGGTTCTTCGTAAATCGAAGGACAAATCCGTAGGTGACGGTAACTGGACAGAGCGACTTATACTCTGCATATTTTTATCCTTTATCCCCACCTGTAAAGCGGAGCATTCCACGTGATGTTTTCTGAGCCTTGCGGCAACCTTATCGCACAAAAAGAAAACGCAGGTGCGTACATCCCTTTGATTTACAAGGTCACGCTTGAACGTAGCACCGTTACCTATGGATTTATACGCTTCCCGATAATCAAAGGGCATTACGGGTGAATAATTGTAGCCATTTACATTCTGCCATAAAACTCTGCCGTTTTCACCGAAAATGCGTTTAAGCGTACACTCATCCGCGGTGGCAATATCACCGATGGTAAAAAAACCGAGATTCCGTAATTTTTCGGCACTTCGTCGACCGACCATAAACATATCACCCACGGGTAAAGGATAAAGAATACTTTTAAAATTAGCGGGGGTTATTACGGTAGTGGCATCGGGCTTTTTATAGTCGCTACCCATTTTGGCGAAAATCTTGTTATAGGAAACCCCCACCGAAATTGTAAGCCCCGTTTCTTTCTTTACAACCCGCCTTAATTCATCGGCTATTTCTTCCCCTGTACCGAAAAGGTGCGTTGTACCGCTAACGTCAAGCCAACATTCATCTATACCGAATGGCTCAACAAGGTCAGTATAACGGCAGTAAATATTAAAAATTATCTCAGAGTATTTTTTGTACATCTCGTAATGGGGTTTTACGGTCACAAGCTTAGGGCATTTGGATTTAGCCTGCCATATTGCCTCACCTGTTTTTACCCCGTATTTTTTCGCACTCTCGTTTTTAGCAAGAATAATGCCGTGGCGGTATTCCGGGTCACCGCAAACGGCATAGGCGTATTTTTTCAATTCGGGATTAAGCACACCCTCAACGGATGCAAAAAAACTATTACAGTCACAATGTAAAATTGTGCGTTCCAACTCTCTACACCTCACAAGAACATTTGTTCTTTTTTTGTATTATATCAGAACATTTGTTCTTTGTAAAGAGTGTTTTTAAATTTTCTTTCGTTGTTCTGTCCTACTAAAGAAAAACTGCGAGAGAACTACCCACCACCGCTACGCGGTCCCCCTCCCATTTTTGCTTCGAAAAAATGGGATGATAGGCCCTCCCACCACCTGACGGTGGTCCCCCCTCCTCCTTACGCAGGAGGGCGAGGCTTCGCGTTACAACTACTTTATCTATACTCGGCGTAGCCCCAAAACTTGCCACTTTCAACTTGCAACTTATAATCGGCATAACTTTAATTACGAACTACGCATTTCAAAGCACCAATCCCAACACCAACAAAGACTCTATTGTAGAATAAATATCATCAAAATCACCCAATGGCAACGGATTTTTACCCTTGCCCACCTCCACGGTAAAAGCAGGATTACCGAATTCCTCAATAAACCAATCCTTAAGACCGCCTGATGCGGCGTGACCCTCATTTTTTACGAGGGTATAATCACTCACCCCAACGAGAGCCCTCGCCATTGTAAAGGCTTTTTCGGGTGTATTTTTGCCGTATTCGTAATAAATTTCCTCTCCTTGGGAGTGGAATGTATAAAGGGAATCGGGTCTTATATGACGGCATAAACGGGTAATCGCCCCCGTTTCAGGTTCACTTTCAGGGTAAAAGCCCCCGAATCTTCTGGGTGCAGGTGAATTTATACCCTTAGTTTTTTCATAGTCCCGTAAAGTGTACCAATCCGCATTAAAATTATGGTTAATATCCACGCCCCTTGCGTTGGCACTCCAATTACTGAAATTACCGTCACATATTTTTGTATTTTCCGCTTTATATTCCTCACACGCTCCGCCACCCCTTATGGCTATCTCTATACCATCGGGATTAAGCTCGGGTATAACAATCAACTGTATGTTTTGTAAAATCTCCTGAATTTTATATCCTGCAATAGTGCCGTCAGTAATATTTCGGGTCATAATATTTTCACAAAAGCGCAAAAGCAAAAGCGAAGTCAACCACTCCATACCGTGAGTACCGCCAACGTACACTATTTGCCGAGAACCCTCCCCCATTACAAAGGAATAAATCTCCTTACCCAAAACCGATTTACCGCAGGAGGCTACCTTCAATTGAGAAAATCTCTGATTTAACTCATTAACATAATTTTCGTAGACATTGTATGTAAGAACCGCTTTTTTTACTATTGTTTTCATAAAACTACCTCTCTTTTAACATTTTTATAAAATATATGCTAAAAGCCTATGAATATTTACAAATACTTGTTTTTGTGGTTTAATATTCAGTAGATTTATACTCTACATATTTTTTCAGGGAGTTATTTTATGATTGCAGTTTGTATTATCGGTTTGTTATTTACTATTATTTCATCTTTGGTGATTTATTTAATGAGTAAACGCCAAAAGAATTTCATTAAATCCTGCGCTATGGCTGTGGTGGCTATGGTGATTTTATCCGTGGGACTTGAGGCTACACTATTTAATATAAACTACTACACTACCGCTAAAAATACGCCCGTCGACCTATCGGAGCAAATGAAGGATAACCTTAACGAAAACGGCTCATACTCTATTGACGGCACAACAGGGATAGAGTTTAAGGATGTTAATACAAAAATAAAAAATATAAAAATTGATTTAACCCAAAACAATTCCCATAAAGTAACCCTGAGACTTCAACTTACTGACGAAGCAAATCAGTTTTACTATACCACCCCACAAAAAGAAATTTATCCCTCAGTTGAAAAGAGTGAATATATTAACATTCACACATCGGGTGATAGTAAAAAAATACTTATACAATTTGATAACGAAGATGCTGTTGAGATAAACTCCGTTACTATTAATACACAACGCCCCTTTGAGTTTTCCTTGGTGAGAGTTCTTATTGTAATGGGTATTCTTATTCTGTTATACATTTTCAGACCCTCGTCACCCATATATAAACATAAATACAGTGAAGCAAAAAACTTAAGGTACAACCTTACTGTGGCTTTTCTTGCTTTAGAATGTATTATTCTTGTTTTTGTCGGTACTATGAATCCGTCATTCCTGGGCTTTGATATAACTGATGACGGTATTGTTTTTTCAGAACTCGCGTACAAACATCACAATCAATACGATGAATTAGCTCAGGCAATACTTCAGGGTAAAACCTATATTGACAACAACGATGTTCCTCAATCACTGATTGATATGGACAACCCCTACGACACCACCGCAAGACACTTAACCTCCTCACTTACGGATGATACTTACCGTTGGGATGTGGCATATTTTGAAGGACATTATTATGTTTACTTCGGTATAGTTCCCCTTTTACTGATGTATTTACCATTCAGGGCAATTGTGGATGCGCCCTTCCCCTCGGCTGTGGGTATTATAATTTTCGCCTTTATCTTTGCCATAGGTGTTTTCAAATTACTTGGTTTAATATGCGAAAAGAAATTCAAGAATGTTTCCGTTGGTACATTTTTACTTATGGCTCTCGCAACGGTAAATTGTTGCGGTGTTATGTTCCTTGTAAAACGACCCGATTTTTATTCTGTACCCATAATGACGGGACTCGCCTTTGTAATATGGGGAATATTCTTGTGGATTAAGGGATTAAATACCGAAAAACTGCGTAATTTGTGCTTCGTTGCAGGTTCTTTGTGCTTAGCACTTTCAGTAGGTTGCAGACCTCAGCTTGTACTCGTATGTGCTGTTGCTTTACCAATATTCGCTAGATATTTCTTTACCGAAAAGAAAATAACCACAAAAAAAGGTTTAGTGAATATTTTAGTCTTAGCCGTACCCTTTGTAATGGTAGCCGCGGGAATTATGTATTATAATTACATCCGCTTCGGCTCAGTAACAGACTTTGGCTCAGGCTACAACCTGACTACAAATGACGTTACAAGACGCGGTTTTGACTTTGGCAGAACGGGATTGGGAATTTTCACATATCTTTTCCAGACACCTCAGTTTACCGCAACCTTCCCCTATATAAAACCCGTCGAAATTGACACCCAATATATGGGTAAAACCATATATGAATTTTGTTTCGGCGGTTTAATAACCTCACTACCCGTTTTGTGGTTTACGGGCGCTTTACCCAAAGTTTACCGCACACTTCGTCAAAAAGGTGTGGCAGGTTTCGTTATTACACTTTTAACAATTGGTCTCGCCCTTGTAATTGCCGACACTCAGGCGGGTGGATTACTGCAAAGATATTACAGTGATTTTGGTATAGTTTTCTTTTTAGCTGCGGCAATCATTATTTTCGCGCTGTTTGAAAAAAATAATTTAAAACAATGTCACATAAATTTGAATACACTTTTATTAATTTCGACAATTTTAAGTATTGTTTACACAATAACCCTTGTTTTTTCCGTGGCAGATGTTACAATAGATACACAGAATCCAACTCTTTATGCCAAGATTTTACATCTTGTTGAATTTTGGATTTAACTCAGTTTGAAAGGAAAGATCCCATTGGCAAAACTCAGAAAAAACAGACTTTTTAAGGTTCTCTCACTTGCACTTACCCTTGTTATTTTAACGGGTATTTTTGCAGGATGCGGAAAAGAACCCGAAGAAGAAACTACTACAACTACTCCCCCTACAACTCAGGCTCCTACTACCGAGCCTTACCTTACAGGTAATATTAACCCCCTTACAGGTGAAGGAAATTACCCCGAAGAGCTTCTCAAAAACCGTCCCGTTTTAATTTCCGTTGAAAACCACAAGGACGCAAGACCTCAGTGGGGTATTACAGATGCGGACATCGTATGGGAAATGGAAGCCGAAGGCGGTATTACAAGAATGCTCCTTATGTTTGCGGATGCATCAAGAATCCCCGAACAGGTTGGTCCTACAAGAAGCGCTCGTCACTATTTCGTTGAATTAGTTGAAGGCTTTGATGCTATATTCGTTCACTTCGGTGGGAGTCCCCAGGCATACAACGCTCTTGATAACCATGGAACTGATCACATCGACGGTATGAGCGACAGCGGTGCATTTTCAAGAGATACTTCAAGAAACGTTTCATCAGAGCACAGAGCCTACACCACCGGTGAAAAGGTTATGAATGCCATTGAGAACAAGGATTTCAGAACAACTATTGAAGACGAATATGTTAACCCCTTTAAGTTTAATTCTTCACCCGTTAAACTCGAGGATGGTACTTGTAACCAGATGGTAGTTGCATTCTCAAGCTACGCCACCTACACCTACACATACAGTGAAGAAGATAACCTTTATTACAGTTCACTTAACGGAAACCGCTTCAACGACAGTGACGGTAATCAACAGAACTTCACAAACCTCCTTATCTGCTACGCAGACAAGTCAAGCTTAGGTGATAAAAAAGGCAGAATTTCACTTGACCTTTCGGAAGGCAACGGCGTTTACGTTTCAAACGGCACATATCAGGAAATCACTTGGGAAAAGGGCGATTACTCGGATATGATGAAATTCTACGACGCAGACGGTAAAGAGATTTCACTTAATACCGGTAGAACATACATCGGTATCGTAGCATCATCACAGGAAAGTGCTTGTACTATTTCTTAAAAGACCCAAATCACCCTATTTTCAAACTGAAAATAGGGTGATTTTTATCTTCACAAGTAAACGTATAGGACTCTCCACCAACGCTACGTTACACTGCGCGTCGGTCCCCCTCTCTCCTTACGCAGAGAGGTTAGCTATCGCATAAAACCCAATATTTTCCCCAAATCAAGAAAAATAACCGGCATTAGTCCCGATAATTTTGCATTTTGCATTAAAAAACAACCTCCGAAGAGGTTGTTTTTTTACCATTCAAATTCAGGTCTGGGGTTATCTACATACTGTGCAGCTTTAAGGAGAAACAACCTGACGGGTTCGATTTTTTTAACATAGAACATAAGTAAATCCGAAAATTCTTCAAAATCACCTATATCCTCATCGGGAATATAAAAAATCATCTCCCAATTCTTATGTTTAATATATTCCGCCGCAGGGTCGTCCGCAGAAAAGCCACGGGGCATTGTCTTTAATTTATCCCCACCGAGGGTAAGACCGCTTTTGTCAAGTGCTTCGCAAAGTTCATCGTAATGAAGGGAAATATACTTTCTTATATTATTCATTTTTGCGGTAGTTTCGCACCATAGACCCGTACCGAAGCAAGAGCCACCGGGGGTTACCATAAGAAAATAACCTATGGGTAACCAGGATTTCCTATCGGCGGCGATATATGCCCTGAAAGCGGGGTTATACGGAGGTCCGTTTTTGTGAAAACGCATATCACGTGCTATACGGTACACCCATTCTCTCGGCTCCATATACATTATTGATTTACCGATATCGGGGGCTTCTTCGCTGAGTTTAAACCTGAACATATCAAGAAAAGAGAGAAAATCCTTGCGTGCAATTTCATATTCACCGTGATTATTATGAAACCAAGTTCGGTCGTTGTTGGCGCGTAGTTTACCCGAATATTTTAAAACATTATCTAAATTCATCTGAGTACTTATTTGTATCACCTGTTCCGAAAATCATATAATTAAATTTATCACAGCAAATTTTAAAATGCAATATAATATTGACAAGAAACATACATTTAAAGTAAAATTATTATATTGAAATATAAAACAAAGAGGTTATTTATATGGCAGTTTTTAAACCCTTTAAAGCATTAAGACCTACCCCTGAGTATGCCTCAAAGGTTGCGGCTCTCCCCTACGACGTTATGAATAGCGAGGAAGCGAAAGCAATGGTTGAGGGTAATCCTTACTCATTTTTGCATATAGACAAAGCAGAAATAGATTTACCCGACGGCACATATTTATACAGTGACGAGGTTTATGCTAAAGCGGCGGAAAACCTTAAAAGATACGAAACAGAGGGCATTTTAAAATCCGACGAAACTCCCTGCTTTTACATTTACCGCCAGATTATGAACGGCAGAGAGCAAACGGGTCTCGTTGGTTGTGCAAACGTTGACGACTACATCAACAACCGCATTAAAAAGCACGAGCTTACCCGTGCGGATAAAGAAGCGGACAGAATCCGCCACGTTGACACCTGCGATGCTAATACGGGTCCCATATTCCTTTGTTACAAGGGGCAGAGTGAAATTGACAATATAATAAACGACTATAAAAACGGTACACCCGTTTATGATTTTGTTACGGACGACGGTATTGCAAATACAGTCTGGGTTATAGACGATATAGCTATTTGCGAAAAGCTCTCCGCGTTACTCTCCGAGGTTGGGGATTTCTATATTGCGGACGGTCATCACCGTTGTGCATCGGCGGTAAATGTTGCAAAAATGCGCCGTGAACAGAATCCCGACTACAACGGCGCTGAGGAATTCAACTTCTTCCTTGCAGTCCTCTTCCCCGCTGAAAGCCTTGAAATTATGGATTACAACCGCGTTGTAAAGGATTTAAACGGTAACACAAAGGAAGAATTCATTAAAAAGATATCCGATGCATTCACCGTAGAAAAAGCACCCTGTGACGGTGCATATCACCCCGAAACCAAACACACCTTCGGTATGTATCTTGACAATGAGTGGTATAAGCTCACGGCAAAGGCAGGTACATTCGACAAGAATAACCCCGTTGACCAGTTGGATGTTTCAATTTTACAAAAAAATCTTTTAACACCCATACTTAATATCGGCGATCCGAGAACGGATAAACGAATCGACTTTATCGGTGGTATCCGTGGTTTAGGTGAACTTGAACGCAGAGTTTCGGAAGATATGGAACTTGCATTCTCAATGTACCCCACCACCCTTAACGACCTTATGGATATTGCGGATGCTAATATGATTATGCCACCCAAATCCACTTGGTTTGAGCCAAAACTTTTAAGTGGCTTATTTATTCATAAACTTAAATAAAAACCTTAAAAGACCTTGATTTTCAAAAACGAAAATCAAGGTCTTTGTTATTTTTAAATATCAAAAACTAAACTTGTAAGGGTTTGCGATTCAATCACAGAACCGTCCCCTGATT
>JAZNVE010000038.1:0-4926 GCA_045592665.1 Acutalibacteraceae bacterium | reverse complement strand
GCAATTCCCTGTACAGATTGTAAATACTGTGTTGAAACCTGCCCCGCAGGTGTCGATATCCCCGCTTGTTTCAAAGCGTATAATGAATACAATAAAACTCGCGACGTGGAAGATTTCAAGAAAGTTTACGCCGAAATCTCTGAAGAAAAACGTGCCCGTAACTGTATTGAATGCGGTGCTTGTATGGAGCATTGCCCACAGCAGATAAAAATTCCCGACAAATTAAAAAAGGTTGCGGGGTTAAATAAATAACGGGAGAGAAATTTATGTCCATAAAGTTTATAGAAGACCAAAAAATATTTAAACTTGATTCAAAAACTTCAAGTTATATATTCGGAATATTTGAGGGCAATTACCTTGTTCATTATTATTACGGTGCCCCTATTCCAGACGTGAATGTTGACCAACTCAGAATTCGTCCCGGCTTCGCATCCTTCTGCCCCGACAGTCCCGGTGCAAGAGTTTTCAACTTTTCACCCGACGTAACACCCCTTGAGTATTCTACATTCGGTGCAGGTGACTTCCGCCTTTCTGCTTTCGCAGTTAAAAATAGTGCCGGTGATAAAGTAACAGATTTAAGGTACGTAAGTCATACTATTTCAAAGGGTAAAAAACCAATACCCGAACTCCCCGCTTTATACGTAAACGAAGAAGATGAAGCGGACACACTTGAAGTTGTAACAATGGATAAATTCACAGGTGCAAAGGTTACACTTGTTTATACTGTATTTAACAATTACGGTGCAATCACAAGAAGTGTTAAAGTTGAAAACACCTCAGATGAGGCATTTTTCATTGATAATGTTCACTCTCTTTGTGTTGATTTACCCGGTTCGGATTATGAAATGATGGACCTTTACGGCAGATGGGTTAAAGAAAGAAACCTTGACAGATATCATATTCACCGCGGTATTCAGTCAATTAAAAGCAAACGTGGTTCTTCAAGCCACAATCATAACCCCTTCACCGCTCTTGTAAGCAAAAACGCAAACGAGGATTACGGCGAATGTTACGGTTTCAACCTCGTATATAGCAGTAACTTCTCAATTGACGTTGAAGTTGACGGCTTCAACTGCACCAGACTCGTAATGGGTATTAACCCCGAGGGTTTCAGTTGGCACCTTAACCCCGGTGAAGTATTCTACTCACCCGAGGCTGTTATGGTTTACACCAACGAAGGTATCGGCGAAATGAGCCGTATTTTCCACAGACTTTATTCTAATAACCTTGTCCGCGGTAAATGGAAAAAAGCAAAACGACCCCTTCTTATTAACAACTGGGAAGGTACGGGTATGAACTTCGACCACGACAAGCTCGTTTCTTTCGCAAAACACGCTAAAGATATTGGTCTTGAAATGCTCGTTATGGACGACGGTTGGTTCGGCAAACGCGATAGCGACAACTGTTCACTTGGTGACTGGTATGTTGCCGAATATAAACTTCAAAAAGGCTTGGACGGACTTATAAAAGAAGTTAATGATTGCGGTCTTAAATTCGGTATTTGGTACGAGCCTGAAATGATATCACCTGACTCAGATATTTACAGAGAGCATCCCGATTGGTGCTTACACACCGAGGGTCGTGATAAATCTATTGCACGTAATCAGTACGTTATGGACTATTCAAGAAAAGAAGTCCGTGATTACGTTTACAAAATGATGTATGACGTGCTTTCCACAAACAATATTGACTACGTAAAATGGGATTTCAACAGAAACCTTACCGAGGTTTCCTGTGCTAAACTTCCTCCCGAAAAACAGGGCGAAGTTTTCCATCGATTCGTTTTAGGTACTTACGAGATTATGGACCGTCTTACAACGGATTTCCCCGATCTTCTTTTAGAAAACTGCTCCGGTGGTGGCGGTAGATTTGACCCCGGTATGCTTTACTACTCACCCCAGATATTGACAAGCGATAACACAGACCCCATCGAAAGACTTACAATCCAATTCGGTACTTCAATGTGCTACCCTGCATCCACTATGGGTGCTCACGTTTCTGCAAACAGACGTACGGGCTACGAAACAAAAATGAATGTAGCTCTTTGGGGTTCATTCGGTTACGAGCTTGACCCCGACAAGCTCACTGCAGAAGAAATCGCAGAAATCAAAGATCAGATTGCTCTTTATCATAAATATTATGATGTTATTCACTACGGTGACCTTTACAGACTTATAACTCCCTTTGAAAATGAATTCCACGTTGCTTGGGAATTTGTTTCAGAAGATAAAAATGAGGCTTTGGCAACAGTAGTGGAAATTAAACGTGTTTATGATGAGTTCTTTATGTTAAGGCTCAAAGGTCTTGACCCCGAAAAAATGTATGAAATCGAGGAAACAGGCGATGTTTACAGCGGTGCATACCTTATGAATGCAGGACTTAACTTAACTCACAGACCCCACGGTGACGGTGTTTCATACAGAGTACATTTAATAGCTAAAAACTGACAAAAAAGTTCAACCACAAAATGTGGTTGAACTTTTTTATTTTTAGTATTTATCTTTTACGGATAAGCCCTTGGTATCGTAACTACAACCGATTCATCAAAACTATTCTTTGTTCTTAGGTTTTACGTTTACAGAATAATAGGTGTAATAAACCACAAAACCCGGTTTTGAGCCGTTGGGTTTTTTAATGTTTTTAACATCAGTATAGTCAACGGTAACTATTGTGCCGTCCTTTGCGGAACTATAATATGCGGCTATTTCGGCGGCTTCCACAATAGCATCGTCGGGTACTTCCCCACCTTCACAAAGTAATAAAACGTGGGAACCCGGACATTTCTGTGCGTGAAGCCAGATATCCCCTTTTCGACCCATTTTAAATGTCAGTTTATCGTTCTGAATATTATTTCTACCCACAAGAACTGTAAGTCCTTGGGTTGTTTTAAACTCAAGAGGTGGCAAAGCCTGTTTTTTCATTTGCTTTTTGCCTGATTTCTTAGGTTTAACAAAGCCCTGATCAATAAGTTCATCTTTGATTTCCGAAAACTCTCTTTCGAGGCTCGAACGCTCAAGTAAATCCTTAACGGTTTCAAGATAGGCTAAATCTTCCTTGCCCTCTTCGATAAGTTTAATAAGCATATTCTCCGCAGTACAGGCTTTACGGTATTCTTTATAAAGTTTTTGTGCATTCTGCGAGGGGGAAAGCGCAGGGTCAACAGGGATTTTAACAAGGTTGTTATTATCATAATAATTCTCAACCTCGTAAACAGATGCTCCCTTTTGTAACCTATACTGAGCAGAGGTTACGAGTTCTGCATTTATTCTTATGTTTTCCCTATCGGCGCATTTATTCAAATCGTCCTGTTGATTATTGATTTTTCTTGACGTTCTCTCAATGGCGTTTTCAATAACCTTAAAAAGCTCAGCACCTTTTGAACGGGTTCGTAAAAGTCTGTCGCGCTCGGAATAAAAACCCTCAAGAAGTGAGAAAACATCCTCCTTCTTTATGGTTTTTAAGTTATCACCATATTGGGTAATGGGCATAAATGAAAATTCAAGAGGTTTCTCGGACTCATCAAGAACCATTGCGGGTTCAGGAGAATCGGAACAAAGCATTGTTTTTAAAGCACTGATTTCACAAAGGAGATTCATTTTATCGGCGGAATTTAACTCCCCTATTCCCTTATCGTCACCGCAAACCCTGAAAGCAATTTCACGGGATAATAAAGGTGAAACACCTTGTAATGTTTTTAATATAGCACCCGAAATTTTAGAGTTCACTTGTTCAAGAATTTTTTCGCAAACAAAGGTTGGCTCACTAACTCTTAAATCAATTTTTTCTTGTTGAGGGGGTAATTTGTATTGAGCCCCGGGTAAAACAAGTCGGTAAGATGATTTTTCACCGTCAACTCTTTTGAGAGCATCCACAATCCTGTTATCACCATCAAAGAGGATAACATTGCTGTGTTGTGCCATTATTTCAACCGCAATGGTAAGTTTTACTCTGTCGCCGATTTCATTGGTTGCGTCAAAATTAAAGAAAGCAACACGGTCAAGTCCCAACTGTTCTACACCCATAAGTGTAGCACCTATAAGACGTTTTCGGAAAAGCATACATAACATTGGCGGATTCTGTGGGTTTTCGGGTGTTTTTTCCACCACGGCAAAGCGAGGGCTATTTGCATCCGCCGTAAAATAAAGCTTATGCATACCGCCCTTTGTCCGCATTATAAACACCAACTCGTTTTTTGAGGGTTGGTGAATTTTATCAACTTTCGCGCCTGTCAGTAATTTATTTACCGACGAAACGAGAAAACTGAGATACATTCCGTCCAATGCCATTTTTTATCACTCACACAAAATCAACGGGTGATTTTCCCTTGAAAACCACAATTTCCGTATTGTCAAATTGTTTAACTAAAAGGTCTTTTAAATAATCACAAACAACAACCTCGGTTTCGTAGTGTCCCGCCGAAAGCAAGGCAACGCCAAGATGTTTTGCTTCAAGATATTCGTGGTGTTTTGCTTCACCTGTAAGGAGTGCGTCCGCGCCGATTATAGCAGCGGCATTGATTAAATCGCCACCACCACCTGAACAAAAGGCAACTTTACTGATAACCTTACCATTATCCGCAAAGGCCACCGCTCCACCGAGGGCGTTTTTAACTATTTGAGCAAACTCCTTAACGGTACAAGGCTCGATTTCGCCAACTTTCAAAAACTCATCAATAGTTTCGTGTTGTATATTTTTTATACCCACTTTACGAGCAAGACAATCATTTACACCGCCTATTGCCTTATCAAGACAAGTATGGGATGAGATAAATGTAATACCCGAGTTTACCGCTTTGTACAAAAGACTTTCGCTCTCAATCTGTGAAACAGGATTAAAAATCAAGGGATGATGAGTTATAACTAATTCCGCACCAATTTTAAGTGCTTCATCAATAACCTCATCCGTTACATCAAGAGCCACAAAAAT
>JAZNVE010000037.1:0-6298 GCA_045592665.1 Acutalibacteraceae bacterium | reverse complement strand
CCCCTCCCTATGCTTACGCATAGGGATGATAAGCTTCGCCTCCCTTTTATTCTTTCGAAAATCCCCCTTGACAAATCCGTCTACGTGTTGTAGACTATGTTTGACTACAAAATGTAGACTAAGGAGGAATTATAGTGAACAAACTTACTTTGGGTGTTGTGGAGGCTCGTTTTGCCGATATTGTTTGGGAAAATGCCCCTATAACCACTTCAAACCTCATTAAAATATGCGAAAAAGAATTAAATTGGAAACGCACCACTACTTATACAGTATTAAAACGATTATGTGACGGAAATATATTTTGTAACAGCAACGGCACGGTTGTTGCCCTCGTTTCTAAAGAGGATTTCTATTCTCAACAGGGTGAAAAGCTTGTGAATGAGGCTTTCGAGGGTTCATTACCCGCTTTCGTTGCCGCATTTACTTCAAGAAAAAAATTATCAAAGGATGAAGTAATGCAATTACAAAAACTCATTGATGATTACAGGGAGGAGAATAAACTATGACAGCCGTTTTTTTTAAGCTATTGGATATGAGCGTGAATGCCGTATGGCTTATTATGGCGGTTTTTCTTCTTCGTTTGATTTTCACTAAAGCCCCCAAAAGTTGGCGTTCGGTATTATGGGGCTTGGTGGGCTTCCGCCTTGTATTCCCCTTTTCAATACCTAATCCCCTAAGCCCGATACCGTATGTAAAGCCATCAGCCGTAGTAACCCCGTCGGTTACGCCATCCGAACCTTCCGCAATATTAAATGATGTAATAATATCTTCTGAAAGCTCCGAAATAACAGGAAATATAGTAACCGATACGGCAACAAGCTCACTTTCACTTACTGAAATTCTCTCAATTGCAGTGCCTGTAATATGGCTTGTGGGCGTATGCGGTATGCTTTTATACGCAATAATAAGCTACGCTCGTCTTTATAAATTGACCAAGGAATCCGTTCCGTCCTATAAAAACTTCCGACTGTGCGATAAAATCGACTCACCTTTTATTTTAGGCATTTTCAAGCCGAAAATCTTTTTACCCTCAACTATAACGGAAACCTCCCTCTCCTATGTAGAAGCCCACGAGCTTTCGCATATTAAACGACTTGACCATTGGCGGAAATTAGTGGCTTACATTATATTGTCCTTACATTGGTTTAACCCCTTTGTATGGGTTTCGTATATTTTATTCTGCCGTGATACGGAACTTGCCTGCGACGAAAAGGCTACTAAAAACTACGAACCTACTCAAAAAGCGGGATATACCCAAGCCCTTCTTTATTTCAGTGTTCCTAAAAACTCCCTTTTTATCTGCCCCTTTTCCTTTAGCGAATCGGGTATAAAAAACCGCATTAAATCCGTATTGAATTATAAAAAACCCGCCTTCTGGCTCATTCTTATAACCATAATTGCAACGGTTGTGGCAAGTGTTCTTGTTTTCAGTAATCCGAGTAAAACGAACACAGAAATGCCAAAAGAATTTGACAGAGATGCTGCCGTTTCACAAGCAATAAAGGAATATAATCTGCCCGAGGACTCCACTTTGGATATTGTTCCTACTGAATCACACATCATCTACGGCAGAACGAAAAACGGTAATCAGATTACCGTGTATTTAGAAGCCGCCTACGAGGGGTTTACAATTGACAATCCTCTGGGAATAGTGGAACAACACGGTGGCGCTTGGTGTCCGACTGCCATAACATTTGAAGTACACGATGACGGCAGTTATAAAGTCTTGGAATACTGGACTCCTGAGGACGGTACTTACTACGCCTCCAGCATCAAAAAGAAATTCCCACCTTTATACGCCTTTTTAGCACTGCACAACTTCAGAACACCACCGAAATCTGACACAAGCGAGGTTTACGAGCATTTTAATGCACCCAAAACCGTAACCTTTGTTTCTCCCGACAACGGTCATTTATTCTGTGGCGAAAAAGGTGATGCCGTACTCACCTTAAATACCGAAACAAGTGATGCAATACTCAGTGTAAACGGCAAAGAAATTTTTACAGACTTCTATTCCTTCTTTAATTTTGATGAAGATGGTGACACAGTAACTGAATACATTTATTTGTGCGATGTGGATAATCTTCCGAACAACAGATGGGAGTACGATTTCACAATTATTGACCAAAACACCCTTTGTGTTACCAACTTACCCGAAAAACCCGTTTTCACAAGAGTTGAAGAATAGCGAAGCCCTATCATCCCATTTTTGCTTCAGCAAAAAAGGGAGGGGGACCGCGTAGCGGTGGTGGGTAGTTCTCATTTGGTTATTCTTCAGTTTGTTAGAACAACAAACCACTGTAAGGGACGGATCTATCCGTCCCGTGAGTAAGGATGACAAGTTTTACTATACAACACACTGCAAAGATGAGCTTTATCTTTTGCGGTACGCACAGGTGCGTACCTTACGGTTCTTCTAACCGACAGGCAACTAAAGGTAAGTGAACTACCCACCACCGCTCCGATTTAAATTATCTAAAAGCCAAACGATTCACACGTTTCAAATTAATCCTTATTACAACTTATTCCAAGGCGGTCCCCCTCCCTATGCTTACGCACAGGGATGATAGCTTCGCATTATTACTTGATTTTCCCCTATATTATCTGTATAATATAGGGGTATTTTCATTTAGGATGTGATTTTTTGGCAGAAGTTCTTGCCATAATAATGGCTGTGTTTGCCGTAATCGGTGCAATTGATAAAATAACGGGTAATCACCTTAAATTAGGTGATGAATTTGAAAAAGGTATTCTGACTCTTGGTCCGTTGTCCCTTTCAATGATTGGTATGATGACCATTGCTCCAGTACTTGCCGATTTACTATTGCCCGTAATAACCCCCGTTTCAGATCTTTTGCACTTTGACCCGAGTGCTCTGGCAGGAATTCTTATAGCCAACGATATGGGTGGTGCCGCCCTTGCAGACGGTGTTGCAACTGACCCGCTTTTAGGCTCATTCCACGGCTTATGTGTAGCGTCAATGCTCGGTGCTACCGTATCTTTTACTATTCCGGTTGCCCTCAGGTCATCTAAAAAAGAAAATCACGACGATGTTCTTTTGGGTCTTCTCTGCGGTATTGCTACCATTCCCGTTGGTTGCTTCATTTCGGGTCTTGTAATGGGTATAAAGCCCATTACGGTTTTACTTAACCTGTCCCCTGCGTTACTTATTTCCGTAATTATTATTTTAGGACTTCTTTTTCTCAGAAAAATCACAGTCAAGATTTTTTCAATCTTCGGTAAGCTTATTACAATTCTTATTACCGCGGGTCTTGCCCTTGGTATTTTCCAACAGCTTACGGGTAAGGTGATTTTAAAAAACACCGCCCCCATTATGGAAAGTGCCGCAACGGTTTTCACAATTTGTATTACTCTCGCGGGTACCTTTCCCCTTATAGCAATTATTTCAAAGATATTAAAAAAGCCCCTTTCCGCTTTGGGAAAGAAGTTTGACCTTGACGATACCTCCGTTGTGGGACTTATAGCCACCCTGGCTAACTCCATTGCTACAATGGAAAGTGCCGACCGAATGAATCGTAAGGGACGAGTTCTAAACCTTGCTTTCGCAGTTTCCGCCGCATTCGTTTTCGGTGACCACTTAGCCTTTACCCTTTCGTATAATGATGAACATATAATTCCCGTTATCGTTGGTAAGCTTGTAGCAGGTATTACGGCTCTTGTGTTAGCGAGTATTCTTTATAAAAAGACCAATAAATAAACTTAAAGCAGTAGGAAAAATCCTACTGCTTCTTTTTTTACATTAATTCATTTAAGGCTTTCTTTGCTTCTTCCACAGTAAATCCGCCGGGTGAGTTTTTGAAATTCTTAACATTATCATCCCAACGTGAGCACCATTCGTCAATCTGCATTTCGGTTGCACCGAGATTATTGACATTTGTAAGCTCTTTAATTGTTTTGATTACCTTAACTTCATTTTCACCCAACAAACTCAGTAAATTAAGGAATCTCTCAAAGTCAGCCCTTTTAGCTTTACCTAAGAAAAACGGCATAAATGCTGTACAAGCCTTACCGTGGGGAATATTGAAGTTTTCCGTTAACACGTAACCTACCGTATGGGGAAAAGCCGCACCGCAGATATTAAGCTCCAACCCTGCAAAAAGTGAGCCGTAATAAAGTTCATCACGTATTTCCTCATCAGGTAAAATTTCATTTGCGGCAAGTGCTTTTAAACCCTTGTAAATTTTGGGTAAAGCGAGTTTTGCGTAAGTTGTAGCCACTTCGTCGCATTTAGGCGAAAACCAACCTTCCACTGCGTGAGCAAAGGCATCTAAAGCCGTCGAAACCGTTACGTCATATCCCATAGAATAAGTGTATTTTGAATCGGCAAAAACCAACGAGGCGTAGCAGTCCGCACCGCTTATGCTCTTTTTCTGCATATTATTATCATTGGTAAGAACTGAAACACCTGTAACCTCGCTACCCGTACCACTGGTTGTACCTAAAAGAACAACGGGTAATGCCTTAGAGGGAATTTTGCGGTTATAAAGACCATTAATATCATATTCGGGATTACACGCACATATTGCAACCGCCTTTGATGCATCAAGGGGTGAGCCGCCACCAATACCAAAAATAAAATCCGCACCGAAATCCCTTGCAATTTTACCTCCCTCAATTACGGTTGATACCAAGGGGTTTGCGGTTATTTTATTAAAAATACAGTATTCGATACCGCAAGTGTTCAAAGCACCTGTTACATCACTCAAAGCACCGCTTTTTTCAGCAGCACTTCCCGAGGTAACAATAAGGCATTTCTTACCGAAGCCCGATAACATATTTGCATTTTCAATAACGCAATTTTTACCGCTTATAACCTTTGAATTAATATATAACGCAGAACACATAAATAAATCATCTTCCTTTATATTAAACGCCCCTAAGCAAATCTTAGGGGCATTTGTTTATTCAATAATTTTCTTTTTGATTTTTGCTTCAATAGCAGGAATCGCTTTTTTGAAAACAAGCTTATCAAAGATAAAGTAAATTGCAATTCCGGCAACAATACCAACAATTGCACCACCGATAACATCTGTGGGATAGTGAATGTGAACGTAGATTCTTGAAAAGCCGATTGCAAGTGAAAGAATAAATGCAGGAATACCTACAGCAAGGTATTTCTTACGGCAACCGAGAAGAAGTGCAAACGCCGCACCGATTGATGTTGAGGTGTGACCTGAAGGGAACGAGGGTGATGTGCTTTCTTTAATAAGACAACCGGGATATTCATAGCCAACCTTTGCCCAGAATTCAGGGAATTCCTCTGCAAATACGTAGGGTCTGGGTCTTGCAAGAAGCTCCTTGAGCAACAAGTTGTTGATAATCGATGAGAAAGCAAGACCTGCAAACATCAAGATACCTAATTTTCTTGTTTTTCTGGGAATAAGTAAAATAATACCTAAAACGAACCAAATGATACCGGGGGTATCGCCAAGGTGCGTGATTGTTGTCATAACACCTGTAAGAGCCGGGGTAGTAAAACTTTCAATAAACTGATAAATAGCTGTATCAATGTTTATGAATAAATCGCTTGTAAAAACGTTGTCAAAAAAGAACTGTGCAACTTGTTCCATAATAACCTCCTATGTAAATAAATATAGAAACATTTTACTATTTTATGATATAAAAGTCAATAGAAACAAAAAAAGAGAGTGGCAAAAGCCACTCTCTGAGAAAGGTTTAATTATTCGAGGATGTCTGTAACAGCACCTGAACCAACTGTTCTACCACCTTCACGGATAGCAAAACGAAGACCCTTTTCGATAGCGATGGGTGTGATGAGTTCAACTGTCATTTCAACGTTGTCACCGGGCATACACATTTCTGTGCCTTCGGGAAGGAAGATAGTACCTGTAACGTCAGTTGTTCTGAAGAAGAACTGAGGTCTGTAGTTGTTGAAGAAAGGTGTATGACGGCCGCCTTCATCTTTAGAAAGAACGTAAACCTGACCTTTGAATTTTGTGTGGGGTTTGATTGAACCGGGTTTGCAAAGAACCTGACCACGTTCAATACCTTTTCTGTCAACACCACGAAGGAGAGCACCGATGTTGTCACCAGCTTCTGCATAGTCGAGGAGCTTGTGGAACATTTCAACACCTGTACAAACAGTTGAAGTGCTTTCTTCTTTAAGACCAACGATTTCAAGAGTGTCACCAACTCTGAGCTGACCTCTTTCAACTCTACCAGTTGCAACAGTACCACGACCTGTGATTGTGAATACGTCTTCAACGGGCATAAGGAAGGGAAGGTCTGCCATACGGTCGGGAGTGGGGATGTAGCT
>JAZNVE010000036.1:0-4092 GCA_045592665.1 Acutalibacteraceae bacterium | reverse complement strand
TTCTCAAGCGGCTCACAAGCGGCCTTCGGTGTGTGCTTGAGAATTGCCATTGCTTCGTCTGCAGGCTTGTTGCGAATAAGGTCAAGAACTATCTGAACCTTACGGGGAGCTATTCTTAAATAAGTAGCTTTTGCTGTTGCCTCCATTATTACACACTCCTTTCGACCAATTATTTACCGTTATTTGAAGTTTTTGATCCCGCATGACCTTTGAAGGTTCTTGTGGGAGCGAATTCACCGAGCTTATGGCCAACCATATCTTCTGTTACATAAACAGGAACGTGTTTACGACCATCATGAACTGCAAAAGTATGACCAACAAAATCAGGGAAGATTGTTGAGCTTCTGCTCCATGTTTTAAGAACGATTTTTTCGCCGTTGTCATTCATTTTCTGAACTCTTTCGAGCAGCTTAGGCTGCACATAAGGTCCTTTTTTAATGCTTCTGCTCATTAAATACTGCTCCTTTCCGGCTTATTTGCCGTTACGACGCTTCACGATAAGCTTATCGGAGCGATTCTTCTTGGCTCTTGTCTTATAACCGAGAGCGGGTTTACCCCAGGGGGTAACGGGACCGGGACGACCGATGGGTGATTTACCTTCACCACCACCGTGGGGGTGGTCATTGGGGTTCATAACTGAACCGCGGACTGTAGGTCTGATACCCAAGTGACGTGTACGTCCTGCTTTACCGATTTTAACGTTCTCGTGGTCAAGGTTACCAACCTGACCAACAGTTGCCATACAATTTACGGGCACATTACGAAGCTCACCGGAGGGAAGTCTGAGAAGAGCGTAAGCACCTTCTTTAGCCATAAGCTGAGCTGCGTTACCTGCTGCTCTTGCAAGCTGGCCACCCTTACCGGGATAAAGTTCAACGTTGTGAACGAAAGTACCAACAGGGATATTAACAAGGGGTAATGCATTACCGGGCTTAATATCAGCTGTAGGACCTGCTACAACTTTATCACCAACCTTGAGACCAACGGGAGCAAGGATGTATGCTTTTTCGCCGTCTGTATACTCAATAAGAGCAATGTGTGCTGAACGGTTGGGATCGTATTCGAGAGTTTTTACTGTTGCTTCAATATCGAACTTTGTTCTCTTGAAGTCGATTACTCTGTACTTTCTGCGGTTTCCGCCGCCACGATGACGAACGGTGATTCTGCCGTAGCTGTTACGACCTGAATTTTTCTGAAGAGGCTTTAAAAGACTCTTTTCAGGAGCAACCTTTGAAAGCTCGGAGTAATCTGTAACCGACATATTACGTCTTGCGTTTGTGGTCGGCTTGAAAACTTTAATAGACATTTTATTCACACTCCTATAATGGTTTTGCGGAGAATGTCAACTCCATACTATACCAAGTGGGGTATAAGTTATTTAAGTTTCAGATTACATCATACCGTCAAAGAACTCAATTGTCTTTGAATCTTCTGTAAGAGTTACGATAGCTTTTTTCCATGAAGCTGTGTAGCCTTCAAATCTACCGTATCTTCTTAATTTGCCGTTAACACTGATTGTGTTAACCTTTGCTACCTTAACGCCGAAAAGTTCTTCAACAGCCTTAGCAATTTCAACTTTGTTAGCGTCGTCAGCTACCTTAAAGGTATATTTCTTGGAAACAACACCCATCATAGAAGCTTCTGTGATGATAGGCTTAATGATAATGTCCTGTGCAAGTTTCATTATGCATATACCTCCTCGATTTTTGTAACTGCATCCTTGAGAACTACGAGTTTGTCGCAATTGAGGATATCGTAAACGTTGAGGGTATTTACGGTTGCAACCTTTGCACCCTCGATATTACGGATGCTCTTGTAAATTACTTCGTTATTTTCGGGAAGAACTACAAGAACCTTTTTGCTTGCTTCAAGAGCAGCAAACATTTTTGCCATCTCTTTTGTTTTGATTGCATCAAGTTTAATGGAATCAAGAACAATCATTTCTTCGGCAGCAACCTTAGAAGAAAGAGCGGACTTCATAGCAAGTCTTCTAACTTTCTTGTTGATTGAGATGCCGTATGTGCGAGGCTTGGGACCAAGAGCGATACCACCGTGATACCACTGGGGTGAACGAGTTGAACCCTGTCTTGCACGACCTGTTCCCTTCTGACGCCACGGTTTCTTACCGCCGCCGCTTACTTCGGAACGAGTTTTTGTGGACTGAGTGCCCTGACGCTGATTTGCTAAATAGCCGACAACTACAAGGTGCATAGCTGACATATTGGGCTCGATGCTGAAAATAGAATCGTTAAGCTCGATGTCTGATACCTTTTTGCCTGCCATATCAAGTACTGATAATTTACTCATCTGTTACACTCCTTCCTTACGCTTTCTTAACGCTGTCAGCAATTACAACGATGCCGCCTTTGGGACCGGGAATGGAACCCTTGATAGCGATGAGATTGTTTTCGCTGTCAACTTTGACTACGCTGAGGTTCTGTACAGTAACACGTTCGCTACCGAGGTGACCTGCCATCTTTTTACCTTTGAAGATACGAGCGGGGTCGATAACACCTAAAGAACCGCCGTGTCTTGCAACAGGACCTGTACCGTGTGATTCTCTGAGTCTGCCGAAGTTCCAACGTTTGATAACACCGGCTGTACCTTTACCTTTGCTCTTACCTACTACGTCAACGATATCGCCTGCAGCAAAGATGTCTGCTTTAAGGATGTCACCAACGTTTACGGATGAGGTATCATCGAGTCTGAACTCTTTGAGTACCTTTTTGGGGGCAACATCGGCTTTCTTGAAGTGACCTGCCTCAGGCTTGTTCACTCTGCCGACTTTCTTGTCGCCGAAACCAATCTGTACGGCATCATAGCCGTCGTTTTCAGTTGTCTTTTTCTGAACAACTGCGCAAGGACCAGCTTCGATTACTGTTACGGGAATCATATTACCCTTTTCGTCGAAGATCTGAGTCATGCCGATCTTTTTTCCGATAAGACCTTTTTTCATTTTTGTTTCCTCCTGTCAGATTATTGGTTGAGTTTCCTCAACATGACCTGCACCTATATATAATAGGTATATTTAAAATTAAGCTTTATATCGGATTAAAGCTTAATCTCAAAATCAACACCGGCAGGAAGCTCAAGACTTGTAAGAGCTTCAACAGTTTTGTTTGAAGGTCTTAAAATGTCGATAAGCCTTTTGTGTGTTCTCTGCTCAAACTGTTCACGGCTGTCCTTGTACTTATGAACAGCACGAAGGATTGTAACGATTTCCTTTTCTGTAGGAAGCGGAACTGGACCTGAAACCTGAGCGCCTGTACGCTTTGCAGTTTCAACAATCTTCTCAGCTGCCTTATCTACAAGGTCATGGTCGTAACCCTTGAGTCTGATTCTGATTTTCTTACCTTTTGTTGCTGCCATTTTGTTTTCCTCCTAATTTACTGGGCACGTTATTTTACTTGCAACTCATCCGGGTGTTTCCACCCTTCCGTTTTTAAAACCGAAAAATCGGTTCTGATTTTTCGGACGGCGTAAAATAGCGCAGAATGCTCCTGCAAGTACCGTTATGGCACAGTTGGGGTATGCCACAAGGTTTTTAAAGCATTATTGGTCGCCCGATTTTAAATCAGACATACTCCACGGTAATTCCCTGCATCACTGTGCAGCCACCTACCGCTTCAACGCATATCGCACGGTTTTACAAAATGGGCATACCACACCCATTCCCACGCGTGCCCTAGTATAATAACACATTATTTGTGAAAATGCAATAACTTTTTTAAAAAAACTTTGTGAAAAACGCAGATTTTTTTATACTGTAAACTTCAGCACAATATCTTGTGTTCAGGCTGATTTTCAACACAAAATTAGCGATATAGTTTTGATTTTAAAAAGTACATATATAATATGTATATGAAAAAACAATAAAAACGGCGGAGTTTTTACACTCCACCGTCGTAAAATTAATGTATTTTATTTTTCAGCTAACTTCGCTAATTCCTGTTCCTCTTTTTTGCCGATATTATAAATAAATGCCATAGCCAAGAAAGCAATAAGTGAACCTATTGCAAGTACAATGAAATAGAGGTTTTTCACCTTCACACCGAAATCCGCTGACTGAACTGCATTTTCACCCTCAACAAA
>JAZNVE010000035.1:0-26209 GCA_045592665.1 Acutalibacteraceae bacterium | reverse complement strand
CTTGACAATTTCAGGTTCTTTTAAAGTCAACTCATCAATATCAGGCATTACTATTCCGTAGCCCGTTGCTTCGACCTCATCAAGAGCATTTTTGATGCGGTCGTATTTTTTCTTTATAGCACAAAGGTTTTCAAGCTCTTCCATAAGGGATTCTTCACCGATTATACCAAGTCCTGTTTTCTCTTCAATAATCTTATACATTAGTCCCCCTGAAAGTACGGCTTTTATCTGTGCTGAGCCTTTGCCTAAATCAAGATTGGATATTTCCGAGGAAATTATATTCTCATTATCCTCAAGACCATTTAAAATGAAAGCCATATCACCAACACAAGCTATATTCACAGCAGCTTCCTTAACACTCCGTAAAACAGATGACCTCAACCAATGCTCCCTGTCAAGGGACATAACCCAATTTGGTAAACTGATACCTATTTCTCTTACGGGAAATCTGTAAAGAATAGCTGTGAGAACTTCTTTTATAAGAGTTTCATCCATATCAAGACAGTTTACAGGCATAACAGGTACGGAGTATTTCTCTGTAAGCTTTGCCGCCAATGACAAAACCGAATGACTTTGTGGTTCAGTTGAATTAAGCAACATCACAAAAGGCTTGTTTATTGCTTTTAATTCGTTCACTACCCTTTCTTCAGCCTCCTCGTATTCTTCACGGGGAATATCACTTATACTACCAGCTGTGGTAACAAGCAAACCGATTGTAGAATGCTCGGTAATCACCTTCTGAGTTCCTATTTCAGCCGCCATATTGAAGGGAATTTCGTGATCATACCACGGGGTTTTAACCATTCGTGGCTTTTCTTCTTCAACGTATCCCAAGGAGCTTGGCACAATATATCCTACACAGTCAATCAACCTTACATTGAGTGAAGCATTGTCGGGTAAATCAATTTTAACCGCCTCTTCAGGAATAAACTTTGGCTCTGTTGTCATAATTGTTCTGCCTGCGGCGGATTGTGGTAATTCATCCTGTGCTCTGCCACGTTTATATTCACTGTCAATATTGGGAATAACAAGTGTATCCATAAACCTTTTTATAAATGAAGATTTGCCTGTTCGCACAGGCCCTACCACACCAATGTAAATATCCCCTCCCGTTCTTGCTTGAATATCCTTATAAATACTTGTTTCTGTCATAAATCTACCTCCATTAAGAACCTTAACCTTCAACAATACTTATGAAGCAAAGACGAGGTTTATGACGAAGTTAAGATATTTGACATAAAAAATATAATATGATATTATATATAGATATATATGATTAATTAAGGAGTGTAATTTTTGTGCTTTTATCCGCAACACCCGTATATGAATTAGCAGATGTTTTTAAAACATTCATTGACACTTTTAAGATTCAGAGTTTTCTTCCCTACCTTTTAGGACTTCTTGTGGCCGTTGCGTGCGGTGCGGCAATTGGAATAGAAAGAACTTTACGTCAAAAAGAAGCCGGTATCAGAACACACATTATTGTTGCTCTCGGTTCCGCTCTTATCATGATAGTAAGTAAATACGGTTTCTTTGACCTTATGAGCTTTTCCGATAGCGTAAAGCTTGATGGTGCTCGTCTTGCGGCACAGGTTGTTACAGGCATAAGCTTTTTGGGTGCAGGTATTATCGTTTATAAAGGTACTGTTAAAGGTCTTACTACTGCTGCCGGTGTATGGACCACCGCGGGTATTGGTCTTGCCGCAGGTGCTGGTATGTACGGCATAGCGGTTTATGCTACAATAATTCTTCTTGTGGTTCAGATTGTAATTCATCGTCTTTTACCCGTTGAAAATACAAGTACAACATCAGTTTCAATGAAGCTTGTTGACGATGCTGATGCCGTTGAGGTTATATCCAACATTTTCAAGGATAATGGTTATACTATCATCTCAAACTCAGTTGAAAAAAGGCAGGAAAAATATGCCTGTATTTTCACTATAAGAGCAAAAAGTCATATTAATCCTGATGAAGTTACAAATCTTTTCAGCGGTAACGAATACGTTATATCCATTTCAATATAAGAAGTGAGGTTTTTAATTTGAAAAGCAAAACGGTATTTGAAAAAACACTTAAACCTTTTCCTTTAATAATTGCTGTTTTAGGTGTTATTCTTGCGTTGACACTTAACATTATTCGTTTAAATCTCCTTGCGGTTGTAAATGTAGCATTTATGTGCATAGTAAGTGCCTGTATTTTTATTGGTGTTATTTTCTGCAAGAAGCTTTACAAATGGTTTTTAGTGGGATATGGTACTTCTGCTTTAGGTATATACATCTACTTCCTTATATGGGGAGCAGATGCAGGCTTCGGCGCTTTTTCAAGCGGTAAAGCCGGTTGGACAAGCACGGGCAATCCTTTATTCGCAGGTGAAGGTAATTTCCTCACTCGTCTCGGTGGCGGTATACTTTTACTTCTCCCCTGTATTATTTCGTTTGCAATTTTAATCCTTTGTGTTAAAAAGTTAAACTGCAAAGTTGTTATTCAAAAAATTATTACTTCATTTTTAAGTATCTTTCTTGCAGGTACAACGGTTTTCTATGTCCTCACAATGAATCTTCGTGCAGAGCCAAATGTAGTTCGTCTCTGGGAAGGTCACGATGATTACCTTGACGGCGTTAACAAGGCTAAAAAAGGCAGTCCCAACGTACTTTTCATACTTATGGACGATATGGGTTATGCGGACACTTCACTTAACGGTGCTATTTATGACACACCCAATATGGACAGAATCGGTGAAGAGGGACTTAACTTTGATAATTTCTACTCAAGTTACTCCGTTTGCTCCCCTGCAAGATTTGCTTTAATGACGGGCAGATATCCTTTCAGAGGCTATGCAGATAATGTTATTTATCCTACAGTAGATACTCTTTCACCCTTTGCACAGACACGAATTTTCAACTCAATTGAAATGGGCAACAACTGTGACGGCATGCTCGGCGACGAAATTACAATTGCTGAGGTTTTCAAAGAAGCAGGATATAACACAGGTGCTTTTGGTAAATGGCATCTCGGTGATTACGGTGAATACTTACCCACTAATCAGGGTTTTGACTACTTCTACGGTAGTCACCACGTAAACGATATGACGCCCTTCTACCACGTACAGGAAGAAAACGGTGAATATGAAATCGTTAAAGGCACTGACGATTTACGTGACGAAAACGGCAAAAAAGACCAGGGTGAAATGACCGAATGGATTCACGAGGAAATTACCGATTGGATTACAGAGCAGGTAACCACATCGGACGAACCTTTCTTCGCATATTACGCAACACCGTGGCCCCACGCCCCCCTCTTTGTTGGGGATAAATTTGACGGTGCAACGGGTATGGGTACATACGCAGACTGTATAACCGAATTCGACTACTACCTTGGTGAATTATTCACAACACTTGAAACCCTCGGTGTTATGGACGATACAATCATCGTTTTCACAAGCGATAACGGCCCCGCACTTGAAGGCTCCGCAGGTGAACTCAGGGGCGGTAAATACACCGCTTACGAAGCAGGTCAGAAAGTACCGTTTATGATTCGTTGGGGCAACAATAATGAGCTCTGGAAAGAGGGCGAAACCCGTTCCAACAGTGCAACACTCGTTGATATGTTCCCCACACTTATTGAGCTTTGCGGTATTACAGGCAAGGACGGACGGGCAAATTACCTTCCCACTGACCGTGAAATAGACGGTGTTTCCATTGTTCCCTTACTTAAAAATGATACCGTTATACATACAAAAGAACACCCGATTCTTCATATGAAACGCGAAAAGCTTAAGGCTATTCAGTATACAATACCGACATCCGAAATTCTAAAGAAAGAAGAATATAAAGACTACAATTATTCCGTGTTAACGGATAATAAGTACATTACCTTCAAATACTTCCGGAATATTCAGAATGACAATTCCGCTTTCTTTGATAAATACAGAAAGAACTGGTTGCACATTCTCAGTGATGATGTTGGCGAAAATCTTAACCGTTCATCAGTTTACCCCACAGTTGCAGAGGAAATGAATGCAGAAATGAACAATATTATGAAGGATTTCAAGAATAACCGCCGAGGTGTTATTGAACAATAATTTTTAAAAATTACCCTCAACATCGGTTTTCGACGTTGAGGGTTTTTAAAATGAGGTGTAAATATGCCCCCACTTTCCATAATGATTAAACCCGCATCAAGCCTTTGTAATATGCGGTGTGAATACTGCTTTTATCACGACGTAACAGACCACCGTGACGTAAAAAATTTCGGCTTAATGACCGAGGAAACTGCAGAAAACTTAATAAAAAAAGCCTTGGAGTTTGCCGATGGTGAAAGTGTAGCATTCGCTTTTCAGGGTGGAGAACCCACACTTAGGGGATTGGATTTTTTCAGGTTTTTCTGTAAGAAAGTTGATGAACTGAACACTAAAAACAGTACTATTCACTACGGACTTCAGACCAACGGTTCGGTTATTGATGACAGATGGGCTAAGTTTTTTAAACAACGCCGTTTTCTTATAGGCTTAAGCCTCGACGGGGACTTTAAAAACAACTCATTCAGAATTGATGACAAGGGCGAAAACACCTATTATAAAATAATAAAAGCCGCAAATATATTTGAAAAACACGGCGTGGATTTCAATATACTTACGGTTTTAACAGGCAGATGCGCCGAAAATATTGATGATATTTTAACTCATTATAAAAAACGCGGATTTAAATATCTTCAGTTCATCCCCTGCCTTCGTCCCTTTGGAGATAAGAGCGAAAGTGAACTGTATATGACACCCGAACAATACAAGCATTTTCTTATACACGGTTTTAACAGTTACGTTAAAGATTACGTCAGGGATGAATATACAAGCATACGTTACTTCGACAATCTTGTACATTTATATTTAGGTAACCCTACGGAGCAATGCGGTATGTGCGGACATTGTATGCACCAATTTGTAGCAGAGGGAAACGGTAATATCTACCCTTGCGACTTCTACTGTACGGACCAATGGTTGTTAGGTAATATAAATACCGAAAACGAAAACTTTGACACTCTCGCTCACTCAGAAAAAGCCATTAACTTTTTAAGAGAGAGCCTTTACACCCCCGAAGAGTGCAAGAAATGTAAATACTACCCCCTATGCCGTGCAGGAGGTTGCAAACGTTCAAGGGAAGATAGGAATTACTGCGAAAGCTACAAAGCGTTTTTCGAGGCTTGTCTACCGTTATTCAGAGCATTTATTACGGAGAAAAGATAACAAAAAACGTCTGCAGAAGCAGACGTTTTTTCTATTACATATCGTTTCTTATTAAATCTTCAAGGCTTTCGCCTTTTACTGCAATATAATCTTCATCACCGTTTATCATAATAACAGGAAGTTTGGGAATGCGGTTATAGTTTGAAGCCATTGAGTAATTGTAAGCACCTGTTGTAAGTACCGCTATAAGGTCACCTCTCGTTACGGATTCAGGGAGTTTTATTTTGGGTTGAATTATATCGCCACTCTCACAAAAACGTCCTACAAGGTCGCAGAGGAAGTTACAGGGCTCATCTGCCTTGTCTGCGGCAACAACTGTATACTCAGACTCATAAAGAGCGTATCTCGGGTTATCGCCCATACCGCCGTCAATGGCAACATAGTTTTTATAACCCTCAATCCGTTTAACGTTGCCCGCTTTATAAAGTGTAATACCTGCATCTGCAACAATGCTTCTGCCGGGCTCCATACTAATAGCAGGTTCGTTAAGTTTAAGGTCAGCACAAATTTTTTTTACGTACTCGGCAACCTGTCTTATATTATCTTCGATATCAATCTCGGGGTCATTTTCGGTGTATCTTACACCGTAGCCACCGCCTAAATCAAGCTCACGTGCTTCGTAGCCGGTTTCTGCTTTTACATCGGCAATAAATTCAAGCATAATCTTAGCCGAACGAAGGAAAACGTCGGAATCGAAAAGTTGAGAACCAACGTGACAGTGGAAACCTGCAAGATCAATATTTGCCATACCGAGAGCGATTTTTGTGATTTCCATTGCTGCACCCGTTTCAATGGGGAAACCGAATTTAGAGTCAACCTTACCGGTATTAACTGCCTCGTATGTATGTGTATCAATGCCCGGTGTTATACGAAAAATGATTTTTTGTTTAAAACCACGTTCACCTGCAAAATTGTTGATTGCAGTAAGTTCCTCAAGGTTATCAACCGCAAAGCAACCAACACCGTTATCCATAGCAAAGTTAATATCAAAATCATTTTTACTGTTTGAGTGAAAACAAGCCTTTGACATATCAAAGCCTGCGCTTTTGGCGGTGTAAATCTCACCCGGGGAAACTACGTCAACGCACATACCCTCGGACTGCATAATATTATAAATCTTTTTAAAGCAACAAGCCTTACTTGCGTAAAAAGCACGGGCATTTTCGCCGAAGTACTTTTTCATTGCACCGGTATATTTACGGCAGTTATTGCGAATGGTCTGTTCATCCATTACATAAATTGGAGTGCCGTATTTTTCAGCAATTTCAACGGTACTTCTGCCACCGAAATATAATATATTATCTTTTATCTGGAGATTACTGCAAATCATACATCAAGACCCTGTTCTCTCATAAGCTCACGCATTTTTGCCTCGTTTTCGGGTTCCATTGTTGTAAGAGGAAGTCTTACATAATTTTCACCAAAGCCAATTGCGGCTACTGCGGCTTTTGCGGGAATGGGGTTAACCTCACAGAAAAGCGAATTTATAAGAGGAAGAAGCTCAAGCTGCAAATCACGGCTACCCTCAACATCACCTGCAAAGAACTTGTCGCAGATTTCAACAGTCTTTTTAGGAAGAATATTTGATAAAACCGAGATAACGCCCTTACCACCCAACGAAAGGAGAGGTACAATCTGGTCATCATTACCTGAGTAAATATCGAATTCACCCTTTGTAAGCGCAGCAATTTCAGCAATCTGTGAAATGTTACCGCTTGCTTCTTTAACACCAACAATATTGGGATGCTTAGCAAGAACCGCACAGGATGCGGGTGTTAAATTACAACCTGTTCTTGAAGGAACATTATAAAGGATACAGGGCTTTGTAGAAGCATCGGCAATGGCTCTGAATGATTCAATCAGACCACGCTGAGTTGCTTTGTTATAATAAGGCGTAACAAGAAGCATTGCATCGCAACCAACTTCACAGGCGAATTTAGTAAGTGCAATTGCATAGGCGGTATCGTTTGAACCTGTACCTGCAATAACGGGTACTCTACCGTTTACCTTTTCAACAGAAAAACGAAGAACCTCTTTGTGTTCCTCATCCGTAAGGGTAGAGCCCTCACCTGTTGTACCGGCAATAACAAGGGCATTAATACCCTCTTCAATCTGCCATTCAATAAGTCTTTCAAATGCTTCGTAGTCAACACCATTTTCATTCAAAGGTGTTACGAGGGCTGTAGCTACGCCCTGAAATACTGTGTTTTTCATAGTAATTCTCCTTGCTTTGCATATCGCAAAAAAATAATAGTTGCCGAAAAGCAACTATCTACACATATAAATACCCCAAAGGTATTCAAGGTATGTAAGATAGCTCTCCGCCAAATGGCGACAACAACACAGATATTATTCCCTGTTGCCAGCACGACCCTTTACCGTTGGTCGTCTTCGGCACCTGCTCCTTTCACCGCAACAGCCTTGGCAGACCACTAAATCACGGATACTGATAGCACAATGCACCTCTATCGGTTGTTAATAATATATCATACACCTTATCTGTTGTCAACCGTAAAAAGACACAAAGAAAGTATATTTACAAAACATTTTATTATATAAAAAACAAATAATTCCTCTCTTTAAGAAGAAAGGAATTATCAAAATTAATCAAATAACAAATCCGCCGTTTACCGATAAGACCTGACCGGTTATAAAACGGGCCTTTTCGCTGACAAGGTAAGACACAGCAGAAGCAATATCCTCCACATTACCGAGTTTACCCATTGGAGTATCATCCGCAAGAGATTTTTTATCCTCATCGGAAAATTGAGCCATCATATCAGTAAGTACAACACCGGGTGAAACTGCGTTAACGGTAATACCCGAAAGCCCTACTTCTTTAGCAAGTGCCTTTGTAAGTCCTATTAACCCCGCTTTAGATGCGGAATAATGAACTTCCATAGATGCACCTACTTCCCCCCACATTGAGGCGATATTTACAATAGAGCCATATTTCTGATTTATCATATAAGGTAAAGCCCGACGGCAACAATTGAAGGCACCCGTAAGGTTTACTCCAATCATTTTTTGCCACATTTCATCGGTAATGTCAGTAAAAAGTACCTGTTGGGCAATACCCGTGTTATTAACTAAAATATCAACTCCACCAAAAAGTTTTTCGATTTCGTCGAACATTGTATTAACTTGTTTCGAATCAGAAACATCCGCTTTAAAAATCTCGATATCTGTATATGCCGACAGTTGTTCTTTTAAAGAAAGTGCTTCCTTTTTTGATGAGTTATAATTAAGAGCAATATTGTAACCATCCTTAGCCAATTGAACACAAATGGCTGCGCCTATACCCTTTGCGCCCCCCGTTATCAAGGCTGTTTTTTTATTACACATTTTTTCACGCATTAGTTGTATCAATAATTCCCGCAAAATCAGAAACGTTTTCTTCATTAAGTGTCTGCCTTGTGTAGTCTGCCGGAGGAGCAAATACACTTGAGGGCACTACCGCAGAAACTGAATCATAATAAAGAACACCGCCGTCAGGAGCAACTGTTTTGATAATTGTACCCCCGAGGAAATAATCCTTCTCGCCTGTTTCATAAACAACAACGTCATAAACAACGCCGTCTTCTGCCTGATTAAGTGTCTGAACTACTTTGGCTTCACGGTCAAGTGCGCTACCGCTGAACATTGCCAGCATTTCTTCATCGGTTGTATTTTCTTTAAGAAGCTCTTTTGTAACCTCAAGGTACATTTTATCGTTTGCAGAAAGAATATAAACCTTATCTTCAACAATAATTATACCAATTTGATTTCCGTTAAAATCAGTATACATTGCAACCTTTTCACCGCTACGAGCGATTTTATAAGGGACAGAAGAACCTTCTGACTCTACCCTACCGATAATCATATACTGTGTTGATTTAAGTACCTGGGCATCATTTTGTCCTGCAGGAAGCTCCTCAACCACAGTGTCGGTTTTATCGTTATTATCTGTCTTATCGTTCTTGTTATTTGTGGGCTTTTTGGTGGTGGTTTCTCCATCCTCTTTTTCTACAACCATACCCCCGTTATTAAGACCCTGCTGAATACGGTCCGCAGAAACACCGGTGGGTGCTGTTGTGGATGTATTAACTTTTTCAAAAAAGTTTTCGCCCTCTTTTAATTCATCCTCTGAAATTGTAATCGCCTCGGTAGCAACGATATTACCCGATTCATCAGTAATTTCAAGAATTGCGGTATGGGACTGGGTAGACTCATCGTTCGCACCAAAAGAAAGCTCACAACCACTGAGAACAAAAACTAACGAAGCAACCGAAATTGCTACAATTGATAAAATAATCTTTTTCATAAAACCCTCCGATTGAAAAGTACGGATTAATTTTAACACAACCGAATACAAAAAACAACAAATGCACCTAAAACGTAATTAAAAGTTTACAAACAATTAATCATTAAGATACTTTTATTTGCTTTTTCTTTCATTTTTAAGCATTTTCTTTAAATGAGCAAAGGTGTAATCCTCGCCTTTTTCCGCAAGCTCTCTCAAAAGACTTTCGAGTAAATCCGAGGTTACGGGATGAATTACTCTTCTGCCCTTGGCTCTCATAAAATATTCAAGCGGAAATTGGTCGGTATATTTATCACCATTATAGATTTTACTTGCTGCTACACGGTCGCAAAACATTTCAGCAACATAACGTAAAGGCATTTCAACAGGTTCAACCTTTTTGGTTTTAATATTGTAGTCGGTCCAATATTCGAAATGATGCTTATTTCTTCCTTTATGGTGAATCCAGGCAAGAGAATAACCCTTTTCCTCCCTTTCACCCTCATTAGGACTACGTGTGCCGATATAATAATGAGCACCGGGTAAAAACTCCGTAAGAGAATACTTAGACAAATCGTGACGGCATCCCTGCCAAAAAATACCTGCTTTTGCACAATGCTTTATAACCGCGTGGCGGTGTTTTGTAATTGTTTTAAAATGTTTAAAAGGATGTCCCATAACTTAACTCAACTTAAACACATAAAGATGTTCACAAGCAACATCTTCGGGTGCACAAATATCGGCTTTAAGAGCCAATTTACCGTCACGGTTAATAAGCTCTACCTTAGCATCACTACCGAGTAATGTTACATTGTATTTATCAGAATAATCAATTTCTGCAAAAAGAGTTTCCTTTGAAGGGAAAGTGTTTGTAATCGCGTAAATATTACCGTCGCGCTGGGTGTAATACACACCCTCATCCGCTTTTTTAGAATAAACTTCGCTTTCGTAAATAGCTTCTCCGTTTACCTCAAGCCATTTACCCATTCCTAAAAGACGCTCCTCCATAAGGGGCGGAATTGTACCGTCACCATCAGGACCAATATTAAGAAGGAAGTTACCGCCCTTGGAAACAAGGTCACAAAGAGTATTGAGAAGTTCTTTAACTGAAAGATAGTTTTCGCAACCTTCCTCTTTATTAATACCAAAGGAGCGACCAATACCGCGACACTCCTCAAACGGTCTGTCCAGCTCAACATCTTCAATGCGTCTTTCCGTACCGAGATAAACGTCAATAATGCCGTACTCGGTAGTAAAGTTACCGCCTTTTCTACCACGGGTTTCTTTACCCCAACGGTCATTAGGAACTATAAAATCTTTTACTGACGATTCGTTGTAAAGCCACTGTAAAAACTCAGTTGAGTGCCACACATCACTTGTATGCTCCCATTCACCGTCTGTAAAAAGAGTATTGGGTTGATATTTTTCAACAAGCTCTTTAAGCATGGGATGAAGATGCTCGAGAGCATATTTTTCAGGGTCTTCGAGATAGTAAGGATGCCACCATTCGTATACTGAATGATAAACACCAAAACGTACACCCGTACCCTCCATAGCATTTTTAAGCTCCATAAGAAAGTCACGCTTAGGTGCACATTCTACTGAATTAAGACCGGGAGCATACTTTGTTTCATAAAGACAATATCCGTCATGATGCTTAGAAACAAAGTTTATATATTTAGCACCTGAGCGTTTGAAAAGTTCCGCCCATTTATCAGCATCAAAACGATGACCGGTAAATTCATTTACGAAATCATAGTAAGGTCTTGAATTATAATGCTCTTTATGAAAAGCCTTATACTTTTCCTGAGCCTCTGTCTGACAGTTCTCCATATTACAGGCGTAACCATACCACTCTGCATAATCTTTTATAGGTGCGTAAGCCGGAATACTATAAAGACCCCAGTGAATAAAAATACCGAATTTAGCTTTACCAAACCACTCAGGAACTTTACGTGAATTTAAAGATTCCCAATTATTTTCGTACATAAATTTACCTCTTTTCGTATACCTCAACGCCAAAATTAACTGTAACCTGAAGCTCATTAAGGCTTTGTAATTTTTGTGTTTCTTCCCTACCCGTTTTGTAATAATACGGTGTCATTATGAAAAGATTCATAATATCATTATTACAGGTAAGATTTATTTTATATTTCAGTTCTTCTGTTGAAACAAGTTTAAATAATTCCTCATCTCGTTTTTCAGGTTTGTTTTTATAAGGCTTTTGATACAATGCACATTTAAGCTCCCATAAATGGTCCTCCAAGGGAACGGCTTTAATGAGAATTCCTTCATCTTTCAGAATCCTTGAAAATTCAACATAGGCAGACGGTGCAAAAACATTTAAGACACAATCCACGCTATTGTCCGCATAAGGCAAGGAAAATGCACTTGCCACAGCAAACTCGCCTTCATTAAGACTTTTGGAAGCAAATTTCAAAGCATCCTTTGAAATATCAATACCCGAAACAGAATATTCACCCGAACCCGCAACGGCACCGGTATAGTACCCTTCGCCACAGCCTATATCAGCAATAACTCCGTTAATATTGACGTTACCCGAAACTGTTTCGCACAAAGCTCTTTGCAACGGCTCATAAAAGCCCTTTTCAAGAAACTCCCGACGGGCACGAACCATAAGTTTATCGTCACCGTGACGCTTTAAAGATGATTGTTGGGACATTAAAAGATTAACATAACCGTCTCTTGATATATCAAAGCTATGGCGATTGGGACAAACGTAGCTTTTGTCTATTAAATTTAATTGTTCTTTACAAACGGGACAAATAAAACAAGACATATTACAAACCATTTAAGGCTGCCAATGGCAGCCTTAATTTATTCCTCAATAAGAAGTTTTTTGAGTTCGCTCATAAAGGTGTTAATATCCTTAAACTGACGATAAACTGACGCAAAACGAACATACGCAACTTCATCAATATCTTTAAGTTTATCCATAACATACTCACCAATTTTAACAGAGGTAACTTCTCTGTCGAGGGAGTTTTGAAGTTCGGCTTCAATTTCGTCAATAGCCTTTTCTATAACATCCACGGAAACGGGGCGTTTTTCACAGGCACGCATCATACCGTTGAATAATTTGTCGCGGTCGAAAACCTCACGTGATTTATCTTTCTTGACAACAACGATAGGTACACTTTCAATAATCTCGTATGTAGTAAAACGTTTACCGCAACTCATACACTCTCTACGGCGGCGAATACGCTCACCCTCGTCGGTAGGTCTTGAGTCGATGACTTTACTTTCTTCGAAACTGCAGAAAGGACATTTCATAAAGGGCACCCCTCTTAAATAATATACAAGTTCATTATAACAAACATAAATTTTCAATTCAAGTTATTTTTACATTTTATATGGCTTCATTTACCATTGAAACTATATATTCAGTATTGTATCATTAATGAGGTGATGAAATGATACAAATAATAAAAGATGTGCGTACATTTTACCAAAGCTTAGGTAGTTACACACGTCTTATAATAAGAATTACATTTATAAGTGTTTTTACGCTTATTGCAATTGCAGTTTACACATATACCGCAACAAGCAACCCCCTTTATTATGAATTTTTAAGTATATGCGACGAGTTATTAAATGTTGCTAAGAGTGTTGCTGTTGTTGGGTTTGTGGGGACATTGGCATTTTTCCGTTTTGAAAAGATTAGTGAAAAAAATTCAAAGGAATAATGAATAATATAAAATAAAAGTCGCAAACTTACGCTTGCGACTTTTTATCTTTATTTTCTTTGGCAGTTTTAATGGATGCGATAAGAATTCGTTTTATCTCTAAACAATCGTTAATTAAAGAGGTACCCTCTTTTTCTGATAAATATTCCGATTTAACAAGCAACTTTAACCAATATTCAGTTTCAGCTGTTTCTTTCAAAGCAATATGCATTTTTGATATGAAATCCGCGGTACTTTGACCGTAGTTAGCTTCATTTATGTTTGCTCCAATTGAAGTTCCGCTACGAAAAATTTGTTTCGCTATAATTGTTTCTTTATGTGTTTTTATTAGATATTTATGATGTTTTACAATTCTTGCTGCAAAATCAATAGTTTTGTCTACTAAAATATTTTCTTTCATTATTTACACCTCACAAGAATAATAGCATAAATTAAAGAAACAATCAATTATTCATTATTCATCAGCGAAGCGACTTCAATGTTCATTATTCATTAAAAAGTCGCAAGAGTAGGAATGAATAATGAATGATGAATATTGAATAATGAATAATACAAAAATAAAAGTCGCAAACTTACGCTTGCGACTTTTATTTTTGGTGAGTTATCGGGGATTCGAACCCCGGACACCCTGCTTAAAAGGCAGGTGCTCTGCCTACTGAGCTAATAACTCATATTAAACCCTGAGAACAGGGTTATTTTATAAATGCAAAGAGAATAACTGAACCGAGAGCTACTACAAAGAAAACACCTGCAACGATCTTTGTAATCATAGCTATTTTTGATTCAATTGTGCGGCCTTTGTTCTTATCGAAGAATGTATCTGCGCCACCGGCGATAGCACCGGAAAGACCCTGTTGCTGACTCTGCTGAAGCATAACAGTAACAACGATAATTATTGCTGATAAAATAAGTACGCCGCCGATAACATAATGAAACCATTCCATATATATTACTTTCCTTTCGTTCGGGAAGTGTCACTTTCACAACGCCCGACTATAATACCACAAGGTTTTGAAAAAAGCAAGTCTTTTTTTTATTTTTTTTGAAAAATGTTTAAATTCTTTTTTTCGTGATAAAATATAGTTAACGAATAAACAGTTTAACGCGTTTGCAATTGTATCGAGATACGTGTTAAACAGCCCCTATGGCCCTTCCGATACAATAAGTTTATTCGTTACGCCTGTTCGAAAACGAACAGGCGTTTTATTTTTTACTCCAAAGTTAATTGCTCGGCAGTATCGTCCGCACTGAGAAGTGCACCGGCTGCCGGAAGAGTTTTGGTGCGATATCTGTGAGGTTTCGCAAACTCCCCTTCCTTATAAAGTCTTACGCTCTGAAGCTTATGATACTTTTTGAGAGTAAGAACATTTACACCCGCCGTATCTTTGGTGGTCTTTGCCGAGATTGCACCTGTATTTACAAGCAGATTTCTGCCCGCTGTTGAGGTGATAACAATCTCTGCTTCATCTGTAATATAAAGTGCCGAAACCAATGGTGATTTATCACTATAAGCTTTTATCAATTTTTTACGGTTAGTTTTGGTAGCATATGAATTCATACTTACCTTGGCAACCTTACCGTTTTCAAAGAAAAAGAGCATATATCCCTTATAATCGCTTGTAACAGCCATGTAAACAGGTTTTTCATCTTTATCAAAGCCGAGCTTTGAGGGGACAAAGTCACCTAATGCACTTGCCTTTGTATCATCGAATTCCCCTGCTTTTGATTTATAAACCTGGCATTGGTCCGTAAAGAACAGTAACTCTGAAGTATTTCTTGTATTGACAGCACAAACCAAAGCATCGCCTTCCTTAAGCTTCTGCTCACCACCCATACGAAGTGACAAAGGGGTAATCTTCTTAAAGTAACCGTCACGGGTAAAGAAGAGATTTACCTCGTAATCAGGAACTTCTTCAACAACCTCTTCCTCTTCATCCGCGTCATATATAATTTCACTCTTTCGGTCTTTACCGTATTTCTGAGAAATTTTGGTTAGTTCATCAACAATAATCTTCTTGATACGTGATTTACTGCTCAGAATATCTTCCATATCCTCAATACTTTTTTTCAGGTCATCAACATCAGCAAGACGTTTAATAATATACTCACGGTTAAGGTGGCGTAGCTTAATTTCCGCCACATATTCCGCCTGAATTTCATCGATACCGAAGCCTATCATCAAGTTTGGCACAACCTCGGACTCTTCCTCAGTTTCACGTACAATTTTAATAGCCTTATCAATATCAAGAAGTATCTTTTTAAGTCCAAGAAGAAGGTGTAATTTTTCTTTAGCCTTACTAAGGTCAAAATAAACTCGCCTTCTCACACATTCGGTACGGAACGCAATCCATTCATTGAGAATTTCAGCAACGCCCATAACCTTGGGTACACCAGCCACAAGAATGTTAAAGTTTGCACTGAATGAATCCTCAAGAGGAGTCATTTTATAAAGGCGCTTCATCAATTTTTCTGCATCAGTACCACGTTTAAGGTCAATAGTAATTTTAAGACCCGACTTATCAGTTTCATCACGGATATCACTTATTTCGTTAAGTGAACCTGCTTTAACCTTTTCTATTATTTTATCAATAATTGCCTCACAGGTTGTAGTTGCGGGAATTTCGGTAATATCAATACAGTTATTTGATTTATCGTATGAATATTTGGCTCTGATTTTAATTGAACCCCTACCCGTATTATAAACCTCTTCAAGGGCAGTTCTATCATAGACAATCTGACCACCACCGATAAAATCGGGAGCTTTGAGAGTTTCAAAAACATCAAAATCAGGGTTCTTGATAAGACCGATTGTTGTTTCGCAAAGCTCGCGAAGGTTAAATGAACAAATATTACTTGCCATACCAACGGCAATACCGCTGTTCATATTAACAAGAACACTGGGGAACGATACGGGAAGAAGTGTCGGTTCCTTCATTGTACTATCATAGTTGTCAACGAAATCAACCGTATCCTTATCTATATCACCAAAGAGTTCTGAACATATACTTTCAAGTTTTGCCTCCGTATAACGTGCGGCGGCATATACCATATTTTTAGAATATGCCTTACCGAAGTTACCTTTACTGTCCACATAAGGATGTAAAAGGGTTTCATTACCCTTTGAAAGACGAACCATTGTTTCGTAAATTGCCGCATCACCGTGAGGGTTAAGTTGCATTGTACGACCTACAATATTAGCGGATTTAATTCTGCCACCGTTAATAAGCCCCATTTTATACATAGTATAGAGCAATTTTCTATGGGAAGGCTTGAAACCGTCGATTTCCGGAATGGCACGTGAAACGATAACACTCATAGCATAGGGCATAAAGTTAGTTTCAAGTGTACCAGTAATCTGTTGTGTAACAACTTCACCGGCACCGATAATATTAGCCTTAACTTCATCTTCTTTAATTATTGCAGGATTATCTTTTTTCTTTCTTGCCATAATTATCTCCTATTACGAAATATCTGCAAGGTCAATATACAAATGACCATTTTCTGCAATATAATCTTTTCTGTCCTGAAGGTTATCACCTAAGAACAGCTCAAATTTTTCTGCAATGATATCCTCCATATCATCGGGTTCAACCTTGATAAGTCGACGCGTTTTAGGATTCATAGTTGTAAGCCACATCATATCCGCATCATTTTCACCAAGTCCCTTTGAACGCTGAATGGTGTATTTTGCATTACCGATTTGTTCAAGGGCATCCGCCTTTTCCTTTTCGGTATAAGCGAACCAAGTTTCACCCTTTGATGTGATTTCATAAAGGGGTGATTCCGCAATAAACACCTTACCCTCTTTGATAAGTGTGGGCATAAGTCTGTAAATCATTGTAAGAATAAGTGTTCTGATATGGAAACCGTCAACGTCCGCGTCAGTACAGATAATAACTTTATTCCAACGAAGATTATCAAGGTTAAACAAAGAAAGTTCTTTGTTGGATTTTGATGAAACCTCAACACCGCAACCGAGTACCTTTATAAGGTCAACGATAATATCACTCTTAAAAATACGGTTATAGTCGCATTTAAGACAGTTAAGGATTTTACCTCTTACGGGAATAACCGCCTGGAAAGCGGAGTCCCTCGCCTGTTTACAGGCACCGAGAGCCGAATCACCCTCAACTATAAAAATTTCGCGTTCGTTTTTATCTTTACTACGGCAATCAACGAATTTTTCAACTCTGCTTGTCATATCATTAGATGTGGCAAGTGTCTTTTTAAGGTTAAGTCTCGTTGTTTCCGCCTTTACTCGCGAACGCATATTAATAAGCACTTGTTCGCAAAGTTTATCCGCATCAAGTTTATTCTCAATAAAGTAAATTTCCAACTGATGTTTGATAAACTCAGTCATAGCCTCTTGAATAAACTTATTTGTAATAGCCTTTTTGGTCTGGTTTTCGTAGGAAGTCTGAGTTGAGAAGGATGATACTACAAGCACAAGACAGTCTTCAACATCCTGAAAACTGATTTTAGCATCGGTTTTAAGGTATTTACTATTCTGTTTAAGGTAGGCATCTATCTGAGCAACGAAGGCACTTTTAGCCGCCTTTTCGGGTGCACCGCCGTGTTCAAGGAAGCTTGAGTTATGATAGTACTCTTTAAGCTGTTTTTTATTGGAAAAGCAAAGAGCCATATTCATTTTTAACTTGTATTCAGGTTTATCCTCTCGGTCGCGGCCCTTACGGTCTGCCTGCCAGAACTGAACACTTGTTAAACCGTCATCCCCTACAAACTCGTTAACGTAATCGACGATACCGTTTTCGTACATATATTCGAATGTTTCGAATTTGGTTTCGGTTAACTGATTTTTAAGTATAAATTTAATTCCTGAGTTAACAACGGACTGTCTTTTAAGAGTATCCTGATAAAATTCAAGAGGAATGTTAATATCGGTAAAAACTTTCATATCGGGACGCCATTTAATACGCGAACCCGTGTCTTTTTTATCGTATGGGGTCTTTTTCATTTCCCCGTTAATTTTACCCGCCTTGAATTTCAACTCATAACAGAAACCGCCCGTGTGAATTTCCGCCTCCATATATTCGGAAGCGTACTGTGTAGCACACAAGCCAAGTCCGTTAAGACCAAGGGAATATTCATAACTGCCACCGTCGTTGGTATCGTACTTACCTCCTGCGTACAAATCGCAGAAAACCAACTCCCAGTTATAGCATTTTTCACGGTTGTTATAGTCAACGGGAATACCTCTGCCGAAGTCCTGAACTTCAACAGAATTATCGAGAAAACGTGTAACGACGATTTTCTTACCGTGACCCTCACGTGCTTCGTCTATTGAGTTGGAAATAATTTCAAAAACTGAATGTTCACAACCTTCAAGACCGTCGGAACCGAAAATAACGGCAGGGCGCTTACGAACTCTGTCGGCACCTTTTAATTTTTTAATACTGTCATTGCCGTATTCTTTCGGAGTTTGTGTTTTAGCCATTTAATTACCTATCCTTTCGAAAAAATACCAAGTTTAGGGATTTTATCTAATATATTATACAATATCTTGTGATTTAGTCAAGTAAAATCTTGCGTTACGGGGCTTTATGGGGTGATTTAAGGGACTATGATGAACTATATCTGGCCTTTAATAATAGTGTTTTCATTTATATGTGCTGTTTTCAACGGTAATATGGGTTCTCTGTCAACCGCAGTAATTGATAGCGGTGCGGTTGCAGTATCACTTGCAATAAAACTTTTAGGAATAGTCTGTTTATGGAACGGTTTAATAAAAATAGCCGAAAAAAGCGGTCTTACAAAAGCCATTGCAAAAGTACTTTCGCCCATATTAAAACTACTTTTCCCAAAATTAAAAGACGATGAAGCAAGACAGTTGATTTCAATGAACATAACCGCAAATATACTGGGTCTTGATAACGCCGCAACCCCGTTGGGGCTTAAGGCTATGAGCAGACTAAGTAAACTGAACAACTATTCGACCACTGCCGATGATAATATGGTCAGGTTTGTTGTTATAAATACTGCATCATTACATTTAATATCCACAACTGTTGCAATGCTACGAAATGAATATGGAAGTAAATCCCCAACGGAAATTATTGTACCCGCTCTGATAACCTCCGCAATAAGTTTAAGTTGCGGTATATTAATGACAACAATTTTGAAAAAGGTGTTCAAATGACACAGATAAGTAATTTTATAATCCCCGCAATAATAGTTATTATGATTCTACACGGCATATTTAAAGGTGTTAATGTATTCAACGAATTCACCGACGGTGCAAAAGAAGGTTTTAAAATCGTACTGAATATATTACCATCACTGATAGCATTAATTTTTTCCATTGAACTTATAAAAGCATCGGGCGGATTAGATACTTTATGCTCTCTGTTGTCGCCCGTGAGTTCATTTTTAGGGATACCAAAAGAGGTTACGCCCCTCACTATTCTATCACCCATTTCGGGTAGCGGGTCTTTAGGGATGTTTGAAAGTATTTTAAAAGACCATAATCCTGACAGTTTTATCGGCAGATGTGCATCAGTAATGATGGGGTCTACGGAAACAACCTTTTACACTATGACCGTCTACTACGGGTCGGTGGGAATAAAAAAATCACGGCACACATTGCCGAGTGCATTGTGTGCCGATTTCACGAGTTTTATTCTCTCACCTAAATTTGTTAAATTGTTTTTTTATCAGTAAAACATCTGGGAAAATAACGGGTCACTTCTCATTGAGTATACATCATTATCGCAACCGACTATTATATGGTCAATAAGAAGAATGCCTAACTTCCTGAACATTACGCAAAGTGCACGGGTGGAGTCCACATCACTTGCTGACGGTTCACAGGTGTTTTCGGGATGATTATGAGCAATAAAGGCTGAGGTAGCCTCACAGTCAATAGCAATCTGTACCGCTTTACGCACATCAATAAATGATTCGGTTTTATCACCCTCGGATATGTGTGCAATCTTCTTGACTCTTTTAGCATTATTAAGACAAACGAGGATTACGTTTTCCTTATTCAATCCTGTTAATTCGCTTTTAGCCAAGGTTTTTAAATCATCAACGCTTTTTAGAGTAGTTCGACCATCCTTCTTGGGTTTAGATGCACGTCTGACAGTTTCGCCCATAGCTTTGAGCATTAATGCGGTATTTTCACCAACGCCTTTAACCTTGCACAGCACCTCAAAATCTGCGTTCAAAACCTCCTGCAACGAACCAAACTCATTTATCAGAGTTTTAGCGGTGTCATATACCTCAACCCTCGGTATTGAATAAAACAAAAGTAACTCGAGGAGTCTTTCATCAGTGAGATGATTAAAGCCATTTTCTTTAGCCGAAGTCTTAACCCTAAGGCGATGACCTGAGTTGTCCGACTTTTTGTCTTTTACATCCATCAGAAATTCTTGACTGCTTCTTTGAGAGTTTCAGCCATATCAGTTTTTTCCCAAGCAACATCAAGGTCAATTCTACCCATGTGACCATAAGCCGCAAGTTGTCTGTACTGGGGCTTTCTCAACTGAAGTTTCTCGATAATTGCAGCGGGACGAAGGTCGAAATATTCATCAACGAGTTTTTCAAGGCGGCCATCTTCGATTTTACCTGTACCGAAGGTATCAACACGAACAGAAAGAGGACGAGCAACACCGATAGCGTAAGCAAGTTGAACTTCGCATTTTTCTGCAAGACCTGCGGCAACTATATTTTTAGCAACATATCTCGCGGCGTAAGCAGCGCTTCTGTCAACTTTTGTGGGGTCTTTACCTGAGAATGCACCGCCACCGTGACGGGAATAACCGCCGTATGTATCAACAATAATTTTACGACCTGTAAGACCGCTGTCACCTACGGGACCACCAACAACGAAATTACCCGTGGGGTTAACGTAGATTTTAGTATTTTCATCAAGATATTTTTCAGGGATTACGGGTTTAATAACATAATCAACAATATCTTTTCTGAGAATTTCCATGTCAATGGGGTCATGTTGTGTTGAAACAACAACCGCCTCAACTCTTACGGGATTATCGTTTTCATCATACTCAATTGTAACCTGGCTCTTACCATCGGGTCGAAGGTATGTAAGAGTACCGTCCTTACGTACCTGAGTAAGTTTTAATGCAAGTTTATGAGCAAGGGAAATGGGCAAGGGCATAAGTTCCTCGGTATCGTTACAAGCAAAACCAAACATCATACCCTGGTCACCTGCACCGTGAAGGTTATAAGCATCCTCCTCGCCACCCTTAAGTTCAAAGGACTTATCAACACCCATAGCAATATCGGGTGACTGTTTATCAAGAGTTGTGAAAACCGCACAACTATTACCGTCAAAACCGCACTCAGGGTTATCGAAACCAATATCACAAACAACCTCGCGGATTATAGCAGGGATATCAACCTGAGCCTTTGTGGTAATTTCACCCATTACCATAACCATACCGGTCGTACAGCAGGTTTCGCAAGCTACGCGAGACATACTATCCTGCTCAAGCATCGCATCAAGTATAGCATCGGACACCTGGTCGCAAACTTTATCGGGATGACCCTCTGTTACAGATTCAGATGTAAAAAATCTTTTAATCATAAAAACATCCTCCGTGAAGACACAAAATAACATTGTCATTTTACACCACATTATAACTAATGTCAAGTTATGTCGAAGCTTATCTATCATTTAAAAGTCGTGGTTTTTGAAGCTTTAACAAAACTTTAACAACAAATTAACCTACCGTTAATAATTCAAAAATTTTTATAAAAATTGTACTACATAACAGTATTATTAGAGAGTATTGTCTATTTTTTTAAATTACTCTATAATTACAAAGATAACAACAATGTGAGGTAATCATATGAATCAGTTATACTGTGGTACTTGTGGTACCAAATTTTCATCGGGAGAAAAATTTTGCAAAAAATGCGGTACTAAAAAGAAGACAACCGAACCCACAGCTTCTCAAGCTGAAGTCGAGGTTGAAAAACAAGCTGTTCAAACACAAAACGAACAAAAAAACATCTCCGATATAATCGGAGATAAAAACCCTGATGACCTTATGAATCGTTCCGATAAAAAAACAATTCTCACACCGTTTAAAGTAAAAAATGATGTAAGAAAAATCGGTCTTTTGGGTCTGCTTTTGCCCTGGGGTATATTTATTATCCTTGCTTTAACCTATGCAGCCCTTCCCACACCCATCCAAGAGGTCGGAATGGTTATTGCTATGGTTGCCGGAATCATTAATGCAATAAGGTTTTTAATTGGTTCATTCAGATTTTATAGGGTATACGAAGTGAAAGAAAAGGACTTTTTTGTATATGCCGCATTCAGCAAAAAAGGTGATTGCTACGCTGTATACAGAATGGCCGAATACACTCCCTCTCCGTTATTGAAAATTTATCCTACGGAAGAAATTGAAAAAATCCTCGAAAATAAAAACAAAAAGGAAAAATAAATTATGCAGAAAAAATTTTGCGGTGTCTGTGGTACAAAATTAAAGCCAGAAGATAAATTCTGCAGTAAATGCGGAAAATCACTATATAAATCTGTATCCGACAAACCAGATACTACTAATCCGGTTGCTTGCACTCCCGTTGTACCCCGGGATACACAATCCGAAAACACGCAGACAACACCACCGGCTCCAATAATCACAAAAGCAGAAAAGGCTAACACAAAATCAAATTCCGATTCACGTACTCAAGACTCACAAAAAATTAAACCTAAAACCGAAACAAAACCGCAACCCATTAACGAACTCAAAAAAAACGTCATTACAGATAAAGTGATTCGTAACCAGATTGGTGCGGGTGGGTCATTTTTTCTGGCAATAGTTTTTTTAGTGATTGGTTGTCTCGGTATCGCAGGTATGTCAATACATCCCGGAATCGCTATTATCGGCGGTATGTTTTTATTTTCAGGTATATTTAATATATTCGTAGGCTTAAAAGAAACAAAACAGAGCAGAAAATATATATTAGTTTTGCGTGAATGTTTAATAAAAGAGATACATGAAGACGATGATGGCAATAAAGCCTATTGCCTCTATTTTGCAGGTATTGAAGGGGGTATCGGATGTTTTGTAAGAAAAGTAAAAGAAGAAGAATACAATAAAACAGAAATCGGCGATTTGTATTACCTTGCAATAGCAAGATGCAAAAATGGCACATACGAGGTAGCTGCGTATTTCAAAGAAACCGAATGGTGCCTTGAAGGGAGCAAGTAAGGGTTCACACCCTTATTTACTCCCTTCTTTTATCTTTCAAGACCCATACTTACCGAAAGTGCATCGTTAATCCGAGTCATATCTTTTTCGGGTAAATTACCCATTTTCTCCTTAAGTCGTTGCTTGTCGAGGGTCCTGATTTGTTCAAGAAGAACAACTGAATCTTTAGAAAGACCGCAGACTGCCGCATCCACATTTATATGTGTGGGTAGCTTTGTTTTAAACTGCTGACTTGTAATTGCTGCCGCAATTACAGTTGGGCTGAATTTATTCCCCACATCATTCTGAACAATAAGTACGGGCCGTATTCCACCTTGCTCGGAGCCTACAACAGGACTCAAATCAGCAAAGAATATATCCCCTCTCTTAATATTCAAATTATCACTCTCCCGTATGAAATTTACATCCTTATTTTTGCCTGACATTCACAAAAATAATCACAGGGAGTTAAATTTTCACCTGCCTACTTTCAGTATATTCACAATTTGTCCAACGGTTAATAGAAAAAACGCCTTCCCCTCAAAAACGAGGAGCAGGCGTTAAATTTATATCAGCCGGTTATAGGCGATGTATTAATACCGTACTGTTTCATTGTAAATTCAACATCAGAGTCAACTTCGCAATAGACAATAAGCTTGGAGTTGTGACCCTGAAAGGTGGTTACACCGTTGAAAACGGTTGCTTCGTCACGAATTGTAATGGACGTTAAGGACTCGCACAAAGCGAAGCAATATTGACCGATATTCTTTGTACCCTTTTTAATATCAAGCTTCTGAAGCGATGTACAACCCTCGAAAGCAGACATACCGATATTGGGAGTTACGGGAAGATTAACATTTTTCAGACTCGTACAACCCTTGAAAGCAGAGTTACCAATATCGACACTCACCTTTTGGTCCATAAAAATAACATTTTCGAGTTTTTTACAATTCCTGAAAGCACCTGCTTCTATAAGACAAACAGTAGCTGGAATCTGAACACCCTTTATAGGCTTACCCTCGAAGCAATCTCTACCGATACCTTTGACCTCAATACCTTGAATCCTGGATGGTATCATAACAAAAGTGCTGCCACCAAGGTATTCGGTAATGATACCCGCAGGGGTTATTACATACTCACTGAAAGCACTGTCATCATCCGTTGTCGGAACAGTATCATCAAAAGCTGTATCATTTTCAATCTCAGTTGTAGTTTTATTGTTGGTGATTTGATTCGGGTCAACAATATTACCGTTCTGGTCAATGTAAACTATTGAAGTAAGGTTACTGCCACCCTCCGTACCGATAACTATCGGTGCAAGAGTCACGGATGTAGAGGAAGTATCAGTATCCGTAGCCGTAGCTAAATCCCCTGCTATTGAATTAATGTCAATCCATGATTCAGTATCCTGAGGAATCACAGGATTTGTTGCTGTGGGTGTCATTGAAAAGGAATAATCATATGAAGTATCCTCTTTACCAAACCACTCTTTTACTTTGGGTGCTAAAATAGTGGAAACTAACACAACAGAGGTCAAGAGAATAGCAACACCCAACCCTACAATGATTATAATTGTTTTTTTCATCTATATACCTCACGAAACGTGATCTTATTTCACTTCATTATACAATATAAAATTTGAAAAGTACATACCAAATTTTAACTAAATCGTTAATTTTTTATTATATTTTTATTGTTTTTGTCACTTTAATTAATAACTGTTGTTTTTTTATTAACTTTGTGTTAAACTTAACAAAACACAAAATAAAGTGAGGTTTTTAAAATGCAAAAATCTTGGTACAAAGAGATGTCGGTTTACCAGGTATGGCCCCGTTCATTCTGTGACGGTGACGGCGACGGTATAGGCGACCTTAAGGGCGTATTATCAAAACTTGATTACATAAAGAGCCTTGGGGTTGATGCAATATGGTTCTCCCCTCTTTATAAATCACCCCAGAAGGACTACGGCTACGACATAGCGGATTATCGTAGTATTCAGCCCGAATACGGTACAATGGAGGATTTTAAAAAGGTTCTTGACGGTGCTCACGAAAGAGGTCTCAGAGTTATTATGGACCTGGTTGTAAATCATACCTCCGACCAGCACGAGTGGTTCAAAAAGAGTATTGAAGACCCCACAAGCAAATACCACAACTATTACCACTGGTACAAGGGTAAAGGCAAACGCCGTCCCAATAACTGGATGTCAACATTCGCAGGTCCCGCTTGGGAATATAACGAAAAGCTTGATGAATATTACCTTCACCTTTTCGCAATTGAACAGCCCGACCTTAATATGGATAACCCAGAAGTTCGTCAGGAAGTTAAGGATATTATGAAATTCTGGCTTGATATGGGTGTTGACGGTTTCCGTGAGGACGTTATTACATTCATTTCAAAAAAAGAAGGTTTACCCTCAAGCCCCTATTGGTTCCCCGTTGCAACAGGTATTGAAAAATATATGCACGGTCCCCACCTTGACGAATATCTTCTTGAATTCAAAAATGACGTGCTTTCAAAATACGACTGTATGACAGTTGGTGAAGCACCCATGATGACCACCAAAAACGCTCTTAAACATATTACAGAGGGTCCCAACCAGCATCTTAATATGATGTTCCACTTTGAACATATGGCTGCGGACTGCCTTTTCTACAGCTGGTTTAAAACAAAATTCAACCTCAAAAAGCTTAAAAAAGTTTTCACAAGATGGCAGAACGATTTATACGGCAAGGCTTGGAATGCCCTTTATATGGAAAACCACGACCAACCCCGTGTAATCAACCGTTACGGTAGCACA
>JAZNVE010000034.1:0-11028 GCA_045592665.1 Acutalibacteraceae bacterium | reverse complement strand
ATTCAATTTTTGCACCGCAAGTGCCACAGAAAGCAAAGCCTTGCTTATATTCCTTACCGCTTATAATTACATTATTTAAGCAATAAGGACATTGGAACTCATATTGTCTATCAGCCTCAACCGATTCAAGCTCGGAAGCCTCCCCGTTTTTTTCATTTTCCTTTTGGGGTTCCACGTCATCAACAGGAGCTTTAGCCTCGGGAGCGCTTACCACGAGCTCCTTATACCCATAAGCCAAATCACGAAGCTCTTTGGTATTCTTATCGTAAGAAACCCGTTTACCAAAAGCCGCACACTTTAACGCAAAACAGAAATCAGCAATTTTTTCGTTTCCGATACCGAGATAATTGTTACAAGCAACGATTTTCATTCTCAGAAGATTTATATCAGCGTTAGCACTCGCTATTTTTTTATTATAATCATCAACCGATTTTTCATAAGTCTTTTGGTTGTTTTCCTGACAGGAATAGCATTCATCAAGATATTTTTCGTAATGCTTAATCTGTTCTGAAAAACCCTTGAAGCTTCCCTTCGGGGCTATAAACAGATTGACAAACGAAAGCAATCCGATAATGATTGATGCCACTAAAACCGGACTATCGTCATCACCAATCATCATGGCGATAGCAAAAAGCAAGATTGACAATAAAATCATTAACACAAACGCACCTAAGAAAATCATTTTCCGCAACAATTTTGATTTGTTGGTTCTTAATCCCTTATCCGCCCTGATAAGATTATCGCTGTCAATTTTAGCCTGTGATTTATACTGTTCTTTAAAAGCCGACAATGAATTACTAAGTGAATTAATTGTTTTCTGTTTTTCGGCAATATCTTGTCTGTGCTTGGAAACAATTTTTACAACATTCTCGTTTTCAACATTAACCTCGGACTGTGAAACCTTTTTAAGATAGTTGATATACTCATCCTCTGTTTTTTCAAGCTCCTCTGGTGTTGCCAGTTGACAAACATACCTGTACCATACATTGATTTTATCCACATCGCATTGAGTATCGGTAAAGCCCTTGGTTTTGCAGTTAATAAGTCCCCACCAGCCACGATAATCGTCAGGATAATCATTCACAAGGGTCGTATAAACACTTTCAGCAGTATCAAAATTTTGCAGACGTAAATGTGTTTCACCGTTTTTGATTAGACGTTGGTGAATATCAACACTACCACCGCCCACAGGCTTTTCGACGTCTTTGTCTGCTTTATTCCTTAAGCATCTTTCAATACCGTCCGTAAGGTCCTGCATAAAGCCGATTTTTGACATATCCTGGGACTGAAAATTAGAAAGCTCATTGGGCAATTCATAGGGTGAAATCCCCTTGAACGCAGGAATTATAATCTTTTCATTTTTGCTGTCCCTTGCCATCTTTATAAAACGGCTCCATTCGTTACGAACCCAAACCGCATTGAAATGAGCAGGGTCGGTACCCAGAACAATCATAACTCTTGCACTGTTAAGCGCCGCGTAAATTATTGGCTCATATTCTGACCCAAGCTTGCTTTCAAGAGTTTTGCGGGCAAAAAACACCTTGTAGCCACGTTTCACAAGCTCGTAATAAAGGTCCTGAGCAATAATACTATCCTCTGTTCTGCCCCCGACCTCATTACTTTCCTTGTAACAAATAAATATATCATACGGAGGTTCTTTTCGGGAAATCTCAAGTATTTTGCTCTGTATTTTATTAATTTGTTTTGCTTGTTCCTCTATAACCGAAACAGATTGTGCATCGTAATGCTCTACCGCTGCCCGATAATCAGGGTCGGATAAAATTGACTCCGCCTGTGTTCTGTGGCAAGTAGGAAGATGCTCTCCGGTTATTGGGTCTGCAACATACTCTATACCGTATTTACTTAAAACAAGACCCCAATGAGCCTCCGCATCCTCATTATCTTCTTTTAAAATATCCTCATATATGAGTGATGCCTTGTCAAACTCATTATTCTGTCTTAAAAATACGGCACGATTGTAAAGATTACCTTTACGGTCAAGATTTTTAGGAATTGTAATTGTTGAATCGCAATACTGACAAATACCTATGGACATATCGGTTGATAAATCCAGCTCGCCACCGCATATATTACACTTTAAAACTGCCATATATAGTCCCCCAAGTAATATAGCAAGCCTAAGCTCACTTTAATTTCATCCACTATTTTAAGATACCATTTAACAGTATCAAAGTCAAGTAATCTTCCACTCATCTTCGACATAAAATGACAAAAAACGAGCCCTGCCCGAATCTTGGGCAAGGCTCAGTAAACATAAGGCTTATACGTTATTATACAGTTTCTTCTTCAGCTTTTTTTGCTTCTTCCTGTTCTTTGAGTTTCATTGCAGCAAGTTCTTCTGCAATAGCATTTTTCTCAAGAATTTCTTTTTGAATTTTCTTCTGCTTCTTGTTATAGACAACGTACCATACAACACCGATAACTGCGAACACACCGATAATTACGCCGATAATCACACCGTAGTTATCCTCAACCTTGATATCAACTGCATCGTAGTTGAAGTAGTAGCAACCGTCAAATGCATTATCTTTATAAGCGGTAAGGTTGTTGATAACCTTGAAATATCTGAGATTATCACAGGATGCGAATGCATACTCACCGATTTCTCTTGCGCTGTCGGGCATTTCAATATTTTGAATTGAGTCGCAATCAAAGAAAGCTTCGTTACCAATTCTTTCAAAGCCTTCTGCGAAAGTGATAGCTGTAAGCCCATCACAGTTGTAGAATGCTTTGTCGCCTATTTTAGTGATTTCAGCAGGAACTGCATAAGCACCTTTTTTACCTGCGGGGTAAATAGCGATTGTATCGAATTTACCTTCATCATTAACTGTAAGAACTACACCGTCTTTTGTTGAAGCATAAACCTTATTAGCCTTATCAACAACTATTTTTTCAAGAGCGGTGCAATCTTCAAATGCTAAAACCTCGCAAACTGCAACACTTGCAGGAAGTGTAATTGTTTTAAGATCGGTACAACCCTCAAAAGCATACTGTTCGATTTCTTCAACTGCACCGAGATCAACCTTTGCAAGAGCAGTACAACCGGCGAAGGCATCAGAAGAAAGAACCTTAAGCTTTGCAGGAATAGCGATTGATGTAAGAGCAGTACAACCTGAGAATGCACCCGCACCCATCTTTTCGAGATTTGCAGATAATTTAACCGACTTAAGAGCGGCATTATTCTTAAATGCACCTGAAGCAACAGAAACAACGTTATCAGGAATTACAACTGATGTAATGCCTGTACCTTCAAATGCGTTTTTACCGATTTCAACAAGTGATGAGGGAAGTGTAACTTTTTTAATCGCAGGGTTCTTAGCTGCACCGTCCGCGATTGTTTTTACACCTTCAGCTACCACAACATCAGCAATCTCGCCCTTTACCTTATAAAGAACGCTACCGGCGTATACAACACCAAGAGCACCCTTATACCAATCGGTAACATCAAGAGCGTTTGCTTCAACGTTAACAAGTGTTTCGGGGAAAACGATTGCAACAGCCTTGGGAGCAAGGTCAAATGCATTTGCAGCAATAACCTTTGTACCGTCAGCAACAGCGATTGTTGTATTTTTAAGAGTACCTGCAATTACAAGTACATTACCGTCAACAGAGTAAACAGCGGAACCAACTGTTTTATATGCCTTATTTTTAGCATCAACCGCAATAGCCGAAAGTGCTGTACAGCCCGAGAAGGATGCGGCACTGAAATCAACTACAGATGCAGGAACAGCAATCTTCTTAAGCGCTACGCAATCCTTAAATGCGTCTTTACCGATTTTAGCTACATTGTTGCCGAGAGTAACGTCTGCAAGGTTCTTGTTACCTGCGAAAGCTTCGGAAGCAATCTGAGCTACACCGTCGCCTGTTTTCACACTCTTAAGACCTGCGTTCTTAAATGCACCTGTTGCAATTGTCTGTAATGTTGAGGGTAATTCAACATTTTCGAGAGCCGAACAACCTTCAAAGGCAGATGCACAGATATATGTAAGACCTTCATTAAATACAATTTTTGAAAGTTTGGTTGCGTTTTTAAATGCGGCACTGTTGATTTTTGTTACTTTAGCCGGAACCTCAAATGAAGTAATCGCAGAATTTTCAAAAGCAGAAACACCAATCCAATCGAGGGATGCATCTTCAGTAACCTTAACGTTTTCAACTTTGGAGTTCATAAAGGCTCTGTCGGAAATGGAGCTTACACCCTGAGGGATTTCGAAATCACCTTTTTTAGCTGCAGGGTAAACGATAATTGAAGTTCCCTTTTTGTTATAAAGAACGCCATCCGCTACTGAGAATTCTTTGTTATTGTCAACAACCTCAAAGCCTTCGAGAGTTTTAACACCTGAGAAAGCATCAGCGGTGATAGAGTTAACGTTTTTATAGAGTTTGATTGTTTTAATCTTAGTGTTTGCGAAGGCATAATCACCGATTTCAGAAAGAGTTTCTGATGTGCCTACTTCTTCAAGTGAGGTACAATCCGCAAAGCTTTCGTAACCGATGGTTGCAAGTGTTGCCTCAGAGAAATCAATAGATTTAAGAGATTTACAACCCTTGAATGCACCTGCGTTAACGATACCCATAGCATCGTCAATTTCAACCTTTTTGAGGTTTACGCAATTCTGGAATGCATAAAGACCGATTTCCTCAACGTCAGGACCAAAAGTAATTGTTTCAAGGTCGGTATTACCGAGGAAAGCATAATCCTCAATAATTGAAACACCCTTGGGAATTTCAATGTTTTTAAGATTACCTTTGTATGAGTATAAAACTCTGCCGAAAGTGAGAACACCGTCTTCTTTAGCATTTTCCCAAGCGGTATCAACAAAAGCATCTTTTGCTACATTTTTAATGTTTTTATGAACGTCGATTTCTGCAAGAGCTGTACAACCCGCAAAGCATCTTGCAGGAATATCTGTTACAGCATCGGCAATTTTGTAAGATTCTAAAGATGTACAACCTTCGAATGCAGATGCACCGATTGAAGAAAGAGATTTATCTTTCTTGATTTCTTTAAGAGAGGTACAACCCATAAAAGCGCCTTCGCCCAACTCAATAACATCGTTGGCAAGTGTGATTGTTTCGACAACTTTATTGTCTTTAAAGGCATTCGCACCAATAGCAACAACAGTAAGACTGTCGATAGTGGCAGGAACTTTAACCTCTTTAGCCGGATTTTTCTCATCGTATCCAACTATCTGCAACGAAGAAGGATCTTCGGCAGTCTGAAGATAATAAAGACCCGAGTCCTTATCAAGCTTTTTGTTGGTCTTGATTTCACTTTCTGAGAAAGTGACTTCTTCGCCATCCTCGGCAAAAACCGAAATGGGTGCTGCGGCTATAAATACGAATACAAGAACAAACGCAAGTATAGCGCAGAGGGGCTTTTTACATGCTGTCATAAAACACGCATCCCTTCAAAAATGTACTATTTACCGTAAAAAAGATAAGTGATAATCCACTTTACAGATAGAATTATTATAATATAAACACCCTAAGTTGTCAAGCAATCTGCCCGTCAACAAGGGTGTTTTCAATCATTAAAAACTAACAAAAATTAGTCCATATTTATGTTTATTATGCCACTTACCGTACAAATCTTTATAATTCAACGGCTCTCACGGTATTTTCAAGAAGCATAGTTATAGTCATAGGGCCTACGCCTCCGGGTACGGGAGTTATGAAAGATGCTTTCTTTTCAACCTCTTCGTAGCAAACGTCACCGCAAAGCTTACCCTCTTCATTTCTGTTCATACCTACATCAATTACAACAGCACCGTCTTTTACCATATCCGCAGTTACAAAATACGCTTTACCCACTGCTGCCACAAGAATATCCGCACTCAGGGTTTCTTCTTTAAGGTTTTTGGTTCTTGAGTGGCATATTTCAACAGTGCCGTTTTCTTTAAGAAGAAGCATAGCCATTGGCTTACCGACAATATTACTTCTGCCGATAACAACGCATTTTTTACCCCTTACATCTATATTATAGAATTTAAGCATTTCCATAATTCCCGCAGGAGTACAGGGCAAAAATGTGTAGTCACCAATCATAATATGTCCTACGTTAAAGGGGTGGAATGCGTCCACATCCTTTGACGGGTCAATTGCATTAATAACCGCTTGTTCATCAATATGTGACGGTAAGGGTAACTGACACAAAATACCGTTTACTTTTTCATCATTATTGAGTCGGGCTATTAAATCGAGGAGTTCAGCCTGAGTTGTTTCTTCGGGAAGTGCGTATTCAAATGAGTTTATACCCACTTCTGCACAAGCCTTCTTTTTATTATTAACGTATACTCTTGAAGCACTGTTATTTCCCACAATAATTACCGCAAGACCAACCTGCTTACCCTGTTCATTGAGCTTTGCTACACGTTCTTTTATTTCCTCGCGTTTTGCCGCAGAAACTACTTTACCGCTTATAATTTCAGCCATTGTCCGCACCTTCTTTGTTCTGTTTCTTTAAAGCCTCTTTTTCGGCTCTTTTTTCTTTAAGCATTTTAGCCGAGCCCTCGGGGAAGAAATCAACCCCCTCAATGGGTTTCGGATTCTTTTTTACTCTTATGAGATTTACTATAAGTAAAATAAGGCAAACTACCACAATAATCAACGAAAGCACCTGAGAAACTCTCAAATCGGTGTTTCCTATATAAAGACTATCAGTACGAAGACCCTCAACAATTGTTCTTTCCGTGCCGTACCATATGCCGTAGCATAAAAACAACTGTCCGCTGAATTTCCTGAACTTCTTTAAAATAATATACAGAACAAGGAAACCCACCATACACGATGCAAATTCATAGAAAAAGGTAGGATGTACAAAGAGATTGTTTTCTTCAATATGTGCCGCTATGTCCGTAACGCCCTCAAGACCGAATTTATCGGGATTACGGGTGATATATTTTACAATCTTGTCACTCATCATACCGTAATTGCCACCGGTAAATGTACCGAAAGCCTCCTGGTTGGCGTAGTTACCCCATCTGCCTATACCCTGACCTATGAGAAGGCTCATACCAACAAGGTCAAGAAGATTAAGGAAATTAAGTTTCAGCACTTTACAGGTTATAAACCCTGCAATAATACCGCCTATAATACCGCCGTAAATAGCAAGTCCGCCATGCCATATTGCAAAAATCTCGCCTAAATGCTCACTGTAATAATCCCACTCGAAAATAACATAATATGCTCTGGCACCAATAATACCGCCCAGTGAACCGTAAATGAGTACATCCACCATTTTGGACAGATTAATACGCCAGGTATACGCTATACGACCGCCAAAAAGTGCAGCGAGAGTAAAGCCTAACGCTATAATAACACCGTACCATTTAATCTGAACGAATTTTGAGCCTATACAGAACTCGCAAAACACGGATGATACATCAAAAATTTTATCAATGCCGCCGAAGGAAACTTCGACAACATCAGCAAAAAACTTCAAACCAAACACCCCTTATTTCCCGCAAACCACCGAAAGTACCGCGGTTTCTTCATTAAAGGATTTAACAAGTAAATCATTTACAAAATCCAATTTCAGATTCTTTATAACTTCAAATTCCGAAAAAAGCTCTTCATCAACGAAATGAGAAACTACAAGGGCGTTAGCTACCGTATCCACATCCGAAAATGCTCTGACGGTTTTACCGTACTGTTTTTTACGCACGGTTTCAAACTGTTCTTCGGTAATAAGATTTTTCTTCAATTCTCTTATAGCCTTTTTAATTCTCTCGGAAACTTCACGGGGATTTACCGATTCACCCGAGAAAAGGGGTGCGGCATAATTATAGCCGTGGAAATACTCCGTAGAGAATGTATTATTAACAAGACCGTCATCAAGTAATTCTCTGTACAAAGTTGACATCTGACCCGCTAATATATCGAGAATAACGGACATGGCAACTTCTTCCTGTAAGGTTCTTTCGGGAGAAGCGTGACTTTCTTTAAAACCGAAGGCGAAAACAGGAGTTACAACGGGTAAATTTTCTTCAACATAATCTTTGACGATGTGTGAAGGCTCAGGAATAAAAGTTCTTTCAACTGTTACATCCTCGTCGGGTGTAAGAAGCCTGTCGGCAACCTCCAACACTTCCTCAACGGTAGTTTTACCCGCAACCGCAAGAGCCATATTTGAAAGATTATAAAACGTATCGTAACAGGAGAACAGCATTTCGGCAGTTATCTCTGAAATAGACTGTTTTGTTCCCGCAATATCAATCTTAACGGGGTGATTAATATACATAGCATCAAGAAGATTAAAAAGGCATTCCCACTCGGGTGAATCCTTGTACATATCAATTTCCTGACCTATAATACCCTGTTCTTTCCGAACGGTTTCCTCGGTAAAATAAGGATGTCTTACGAAGTCCAGCAATATTTCAAAATTCGCCTTAAAATTACCCGTACAAGTAAAGAGGTAACAGGTTCTGTCAAAACTTGTATATGCGTTGGCGGATGCACCTGTTTTAGCCTAACGCTGAAAAGCAACAAGCTCTTCGCTCTCAAAAAGCTTATGCACCAAAAAGTGAGCCGTACCCGCGGGAATCTCAGTAAATTTCTCACGGTCGCTTCTTTTGAAACGGGTATCAATAGAGCCGTACTTAGTGCCGAAAACCGCATAAGCGGACGCATAATCCTCTTTAGGATAAACATAAATCTGTAATCCTGATTTATGTTTTATTGAGTAATATCCCTCTTCAAGGATATTGTTTTCAATATATTTAATTACATTTTCACTCATGGGTTTCACCACCCTCTCCGTTACCTTCAAGCATAAATATTGTATCAAGTGTAACATCACTTGCGGCTTTGATTATTTCTTCGCGAGTAACATTCTTGAATTCTTCAATAAATTCCTCGGGATATCGGTAATCACCCGACACACACTGGGACATAAACCAGGAATCAAGAGCCTCGGGACTGTCAGAAACACTTTTAAAACTATCCTCAAGGGCTTTCACGGATGACTCAACTTCATCATCTGTAAACTTGCCGTTTTTAATATCCTCAAGTTGTTGAAGTATAGCATCTTTTGCCTTTTCTTCATTATAAGTTTCGATACCGCTCTGAACGAACATAATCCCCTTTTGTCTTATCATTCTTGCGGAACAATAGTAGCAAAGACTCATTTTTTCACGCACAACCGTAAAGAGTTTTGAATGGGGACTACCGCCAAAAAGGTCGACCATAATACGACGTGCAGCATAATTATCGTCCGCATCCGTCATACCGAGACGGAATCCCATAACGAGCTTACCCTGTTTTACGGGTTCACTCTCTTTTTCGTATGTTACATCCTCCGCCTTTTCAACAAAAACGGTTTCACTTAAGACTAAATCCCTGTCAACTGAACCCATATATTTACTGAGCATATTTTTCACTGCAGTATAATCGGTCTTACCGCTTACGCACACACAGATTTTTGCACTTTTGAGAATTTCTTTGTATGCTTCAAAAAGGCCCTCGGGTGTAATACCCTCAATAACATCCTTGGAACCGAGGCGGTTAATACCGTAAGCCTCGTCACTGAACATAATTTCTTCGCAACGGTTTTTAGCGTAAACCCGCTTGTCGCCCGTTTCCGCATCAAGTCTTTCGCACAAAAGTCGTTTTTCACTTTCCACATCCTTTGATGTGAAAACTCCATTCTCCGTAAGCGGATTGAAAACGAGCTCAAATAACAACTCACTGCATCCGGCAGTAATACTCTCACCGTCGAAAGCAAAACGGTCATCAATGCAGGATACGCCCAATTTCAAAACCTGATTTTCGCCCACTTTTGATATATCCGCTACAAGCTCCGCACCGTAGAGGAGAGCGAGTTTCCTTTCAATAGCCGTAACATCGGGATATTTCTGAGATGAACGGGTTAAAACACCCGGAACAAGAGCATAATAAGCCGCCTTATTATCCAGAGGAAGTACAAAACTTATAGTAACACAAGCTGACTTAAAACCCTCGGCAGTTATATTGCAAAGCTCAACGCCTTCAGAATGAATTTCATTTGTGAAGCTGTATTTCATTTTACCACATCCGATATTTCTGTTATTGTTGTCAATAAACAATATATTACCATATCGTGCCAAAGGTTTCCATAGTTTTTTATTAAATTTCATAAATCATTTCACCCTTTGATATTTTTAGTAATACATTTGATTTTAAACATATAAATATAGGGTTTCAGACCATTGACAAAAAACTGCTCCTATGATAGAATATTTTAGTTATTTATATAGATTTTTTCCGGAGGAGAATTCAGATGTCAGGACATTCCAAATGGAGTACAATCAAAAGAAAAAAAGAAAAAACCGACGGTGCAAGAGCTAAGGTATTTACTAAAATCGGCAGAGAAATTATGATTGCCGTTCGTGACGGCGGTCCCGACCCCGCAGGTAACTCAAAACTTAAAGAGCTTATCCAGAAAGCAAAGGCTAATAACGTTCCTAACGACAATATTGAAAGAGTTATCAAAAAGGCTGCAGGCGGTAACGACGGCGCAAACTACGAAGAAATCATCTACGAAGGCTACGGCCCCGCAGGTATCGCAGTTGTTGTTAAAGCACTTACTGATAACCGTAACCGTACCGCAGGTGATGTTCGTCACTATTTCGACAAATACGGCGGAAATATGGGTACTTCCGGTTGCGTTATGTTTATGTTCGACTACTACGGCGTTATCCTTATCGAAAGAGAAGGCGTAGACGAAGAAAAATTAATGGAAGATGCCATCGAATGCGGTGCAATCGACTTCATTACAGACGACGAGGAAATCTTCGAAATCCGTACCGATGCCAATGATTTAGGTGCTGTTTTAGGCGACCTTGAAGCAAAGGGCTACACCTTCGTAAGCAGTGAAGCAGCTTACATCCCCCAGACATATACTCGTCTTGAAGACGAAGATAATATGAAAAATATGAGCAAAATGCTTGAGATGTTCGAAGATAACGACGACATTCAGGGTGTTTGGCATAACTGGGAAAATGAAGATGAATACGAAGGCTGATTTTT
>JAZNVE010000033.1:0-9429 GCA_045592665.1 Acutalibacteraceae bacterium | reverse complement strand
TCAATAAAACAAACTATTGTTAAGTCCACTTGCGGTGCCCAAAATCGTTGGTCGCTCCTGCTCGTCGCTAACGATTTTGACCGCTACGCCAACTCACACTCCCTGCCCCGTCCACAGGACGCGGTCGTGTTCCTTTCCCCCTTCCTCCCGCAAGCGGCAGGACGGCGAGGCTTCGCGTTTCATCAACTTTATTTATAATCTGCTTTGCCCCGATAATTTTGCATTTTGCATTATTCATCTATTGGCATTGATGCTACGGCGTTGAGGGTCAGGTCGGCACGTTTGCCGTCAAGGTATTCATAATAGCCCTGAGAGGCTATCATAGCCGCGTTATCACCGCAATATTTAAGGTCGGGCATATAGAGTTTAATATTTCTCTTATCACAAGCCTCCTGCATAACCCTGCGAAGACGTGAATTTGCAGAAACACCACCTGCGAGAACAAGGGTTTTAGCACCCGTATCCTCCGCTGCCAACATAGTGTGAGAAACGAGTAAATCTGTAACGGCTTTTATAAAGGATGCACCCAAATCCTCAGGTTTTACGGTTTCACCCTTTTGGGATGCGTTATGTACAAGATTTACCGCAAAGGTTTTAAGACCCGAAAAACTGAAATCGTATTTTGAATCTGCAATTTTCGGAACGGGGAATTTATATTTATTCTCGTCACCGTCTTTGGAGATTTTATCGAGATTCACTCCACCGGGATACGGAAGCCCTACTGTACGGGCGGCTTTATCCATAGCCTCACCTGCCGCATCATCACGGGTTCTGCCGATAACCTCAAATTCTGTATATGATTTTACATTTATAATGTGAGTATGACCGCCCGAAACCACCAAGGAAAGAAACGGCGGTTTTATTTCTTCATTTGAAATATAGTTGGCGGCAATATGTCCCCTTAAATGGTGAACAGGAACAAGGGGTATACCCGTAGAGAGCGAAACACCCTTAGCATAGTTTACTCCTACAAGCAAGGCACCTATAAGCCCCGGGGCGTAAGTAACACCGATTGCATCAATATCATTTAAGGTGCAACCCGCATCATCCAATGCCTTTTGCACAACACCGCATATTGCCTCGGTGTGTCGTCTTGAAGCAATTTCAGGCACTACACCGCCGTATATTTTATGTTCTTCGACCTGTGATGCTATAACGTTTGAGAGAACCTTCCTTCCGTCCTCAACAACGGAAGCAGCCGTTTCATCACAGGAGCTTTCTATACCGAGTATTTTCATATTCCACCTCTATATGTCATTAAGAGTGCATCCTCTCGTGGGTTTTCATAAAAATTCTTACGTTTTCCCACGGTTTCAAACCCCATTTTGGTATATAAATTTATTGCACCAATATTGCTTTTACGCACTTCAAGGGTAATGAACTCTGCACCCTCTGTAAAAGTAATCTCAACAAGCCTTTTAATGAGGGCTTCAGCAATCCCCTTTCGCCTGAATTCAGAAAAAACCGCCACATTAGTTATATAAACCTCACCTAAAATATTGTGTGCACCTATATAACCCGCAACTTCACCGTTACAACGAGCCACAAAAAACCTCGCAAACTCATTGTTCAGCTCTTCGCGTAAGGCTTTTTCGCTCCAAGGTGTTGAAAAGCACTCAGTTTCAAGCTTTGCGACCTGACCCAAGTGGGACTCACTCATTCTTTGTATATCAATATTCATCATTTTGTATCGTACCAGGTTTTACCGCAAGCTACCTCAACAGTAAGGGGAACTGAAAGCTCACAAGCATTTTCCATAGTGTCTTTAAGAAGTTCGGCAACTTTTTGAGCGTCATTTTCGGGTGCCTCAATAATAAGTTCATCGTGAACCTGCATAATGAGTTTTGCTTTGGGGAATTCCGCTTTTAATCGCTCGTAAACTCTTATCATAGCGATTTTAATAATATCCGCCGCCGTACCTTGAATGGGCATATTCATAGCTACACGCTCACCAAAACCGCGTCTTATGGCGTTTGATTCCTGTAATTCTGGAAGATAACGACGTCTGCCGAAGTAGGTTTCGGCATAACCCTTTTCTTTGGCACTTTGTTTTGAGTGTTTCATAAATGCCGCAACACCCGAATAATTGGCAAGATAGCCTTTGATATATCTATCTGCTTCAACCACGGATGTACCTATATCCTGAGAGAGTGAGAATGCGCCGATACCGTAAACAATACCGAAGTTTACTGCTTTCGCCTTACGGCGGTCATTGGGCGTAACCTCATCAAGCGGTACACCCAAAACCTGCGAAGCGGTTATGGAGTGAATATCCGCACCACTTATAAACGCATTTATCATATTTTCGTCATTGGCTAAAGCGGCAAGAACACGCAGTTCAATCTGTGAATAGTCCGCATCAACTAAGACGTAACCCTCTTTAGCGTTAAAGAAACGGCGTAATTCCCTACCCAACTCGGTTCTTACGGGAATATTCTGAAGATTGGGCTCGGCAGATGAAATTCTACCCGTACGGGTTTCAGTCTGGTTAAGGGTTGAATGGATTCTACCATCATTATCTATAACCTTTAAAAGACCCTCGCAATAGGTGGATTTCAATTTCTGCAATGCGCGGTATTTTAAAATTTCGTTGATTATAGGGTGTTTATCCCTGAGGCTCTCAAGAACATCCGCATTGGTAGAATAACCGCTTTTAGTTTTCTTGCCGTGGGGAAGATTAAGCTTATCCTCAGAAAATAAAACATCACTTAACTGTTTGGGTGAATTAAGGTTAAACTCACACCCTGCCATATCATAAACGGCACGAAGGCTCGTTTCAAGACTTGCACCGATTTTATCACCGTAGGCTTCAAGACCCTCTTTATCAACGGAAAAACCCTCACGCTCCATACTCGCAAGAACTCTTGCAAGAGGTAATTCAATATCCTTAAGGAGTGACTTTTGGTTATTTTCATTGACTTCTGCCGAAAGCTTTAGGCTCAATGCCTCGATTACGGCACAGGCATTTACATAATCTTCTTCCGTCGAATAAAACTCAACTAAATCACCTGCATCAATTTTTATATTATTCAAGGAATAAGCACCTGCAAGGGCTTTGACGGAATAATCACTTGAATTTGGGTTAAGAAGGTACGCCGCAAGGGATGTATCAAGAGCTATATTCACAAGTTCAATACCGCTTTCGTCACAGAAACCAAACAAGCGTTTAGAATCGTCGGTATATTTTTCGATAGAATTATCCGAAAAGAGATTAGATACAAAAGAAATGAACATAAAATCATTGTTTGAAACTAAAGCCACACCGTCGGCAGTTTTAAACAACATATATTCAATACCGAAGTCATTATATTTCACGGTAAAATAGGCTTTACCGATAGTTTTAAGGGTGTTATAAAGAGTGTCATAATCCTCAGCTTCGTAGAGTTTTATGGTCTTTGTATCGGCATTTTCGCTTACTTTAACACTATCAAGATTGAGTCGGTTTAAAATCTTGAACATTTCAAGAGAGCTGAGAAGCATAGCCGCTTTTTCAGAATCGGGCTCTTTGATTGCATAAGATGTTAAATCGGTATTTATTGGTGCTTCAAGGCAGATTGTACCTAATTTTTTACTTAAAAAGGCATTATCCTTTGAAGTTTCAAGTTTAACCTTCATACCCGCCTTAATATCAAGGTCGGCTAAATTATCATAAATATACTCAATTGAACCGAATTTCTGTATAAGGTCAGCGGCACCTTTTTCACCTATACCCGCAACACCGGGAATATTATCGGATGTATCGCCCTGAATAGCCTTTATATCAATAAGTTGTTCGGGAGTAACACCGTAAACCTCGTTGATTTTAGCAATATCGTATTTAACGGTTTCGGACTTACCCATTCTTGTAGTTGCAAGAAGGACGTTGACATTTTCACGTACAAGCTGAAGACTGTCTCTATCCCCTGTGGCAATATAACAAAAATCATCTTCGCCACAAGCGGCAGAAAGTGTACCTAAAATATCATCTGCCTCATAACCGGGCTTTTCAACTACCGTAAACCCAAGGTAACCCAAAAGCTCTTTGAGAGTGGGAAACTGCTCAATAAGCTCCGTGGGAGCGGGTTTACGCGTACCCTTGTAAGCGTCGTACATTTCGTGTCTGAAGGTAGGATGCTTCACGTCAAATGCAACCACTACGGAGTCGGGTTTATATTCATCAAGCATACCGATGAGTATATTCATAAAACCGAATATACCATTGGTGAACTTACCGTCTTTAGTTGTAAGTAATCTGACACCGTAAAATGCACGATTAAGAATGGAGTTTCCGTCAATAACAAGTAATTTCATAAATACCTCACTAATTGAGAGTTTCGAGGGTTACAAAATGGTAACCGTTCTGAGAAAGATAACCGGGCTCATTAAGGGCTCTAAGGCAACCTAAAGCTGCTACATTGGTATGATTACCGGGTATATTGACTTTAATACCCGTTACGTCGGTTATATACTTATCAAGTCCGTAAAGGTCTGCCATACCGCCACAAAGGAAAATACCGTCATCGGTTATATCCTTAATCAAATCGGGCGGAGTAACCTCTAAAACGTCCGTAATAACCCTACAAACCTCGTCAATACTGTCGCGTATAGCATAATTAATTTCCTGAGCCGTAACCTCAAAAAACATGGGCATACCGTCGGACATATCCTTACCCTTGGAAATAGCGGCAATGGTTTCGTCACGCATTTTAGCACCGCCTAAAATATGCTTAAGTTCCTTTGCGGTAAGTCGACCCACCGCAACACCACGGTTAGCTTTAAGATAGGTTTTAATAATTTTATCCATATTATTGCCACCTATGGGTGCACTCTTGGCAACGGCAACGCTACCCATAGTAACAACCGCAACCCCCGTTGTACCCGCACCAACATTGACAATCATTGTACCGTAAGGTTTATTGAGCATAACGCCAATACCTAAGGCGGCGGCTAAGGGTTCCTCAATAAGGGTTGCTCTACCTGCACCCGCCCTCAGAATACAACCTAAAACATTACGTTTTTCAAGATTAGTAACCCCCGCAGGAACAGTTGCAACAACGGTGGGTTTAAATATTTTATTTTTACAGATTTTTTCTAAAAATGCTCTTAAAAGTTTTTCGCTGCTTTCAAGCTCGGAAACACCGCCACTCAAAAGGGGTCTTACAAGTTTTATAGCATCGGGGCAACGACCCGTCATTTCCGCAGCCTTAGAACCTGCCGCAATGACATTACCCGTTTCCCTTTCGAGAGCAACAACCGCAGGTTCACAAAGGACAACGCCCTTTCCCTCGACTGCTGCCGTTACGTAGCCCGTACCTATATCAAGACCGATTTTTAAACCAACCATTGTTACACCTCCCGATGGTAACTTTATCTAATAATTATACACCCCGTAAACCTTTTTGTAAACAATAAAAACAGATTATGGTTTACAAAAAGCTGTTTTTGTACTACAATATTTTTATAGTACAATAAATGGAACAAAGGAGCATTTTTATGGCAGGGGTAAAGAACTCTAAACTTAAATTATTGTATCTTGCAGAGATTTTTGAACAAAAAACCGACGAAACCCACTACATTTCTGCAACTCAACTTTGCGATGAATTAGGAAAACTCGGCATTCCCGCTGAAAGAAAATCCATTTATAAAGATATAGACGTATTGAGAGAATATGGCTACGACATTATTCACACCGGTTCAAGAAACGGTGGCGGTTATTTTTTAGGTGAAAGAAAGTTCCAACTTGCAGAAATTCGTTTATTAACAGATGCAGTACAGGCGGCAAACTTCATTTCCCAGAAAAAGACCAACGAGCTTGTTGAAAAAATCGAAAGTTTCGCAGGTGAAAAACAGGCAAAAATCCTTCATTCTCAGGTTTATGTTGATAACCGACCCAAAACCAAAAACGAGGATATTTACCACATTATACATAATATCAACGAGGCTATTACCGATGGTGTAAAGGTTACTATCACCTATTCACGCCGTAAAATAACGGATGAATTTAAAACCGCAAGTGAGGAAAAAACCTACACCGTAAGTCCCTATGCTTTTATATGGTCCGACGACCATTATTACTTGGTTTGCAACAACGAAAAATACGATAACCTTATGCAGTTAAGGGTTGAAAAGATTAAAAAGTATAAAATTACCAACTCCCCTGCACGTCATTTTTCCGAGGTTTCAAACTACAAACACTATTTTGACTCAGCAGATTATGCGTCAAAACTTTTCAATATGTATAGCGGTGAACCGAAGCCCGTGGAACTGGCTTGTAACAACGATTTGCTTGAGCCCATGCTTGACCGATTCGGTGACAGAGTACGTATACAGAAACTTGACGAAGACCATTTTATTCTCAGAACGAACGCAGCAGTCAGCGACGGCCTTGCGGCTTGGGTTGTACAATTCGGTGGCAGAGTTAAAGTCAGGATGCCCAACGATTTAATATATATGGTAAAGAAAAAAGCAGAAGAAATTCTCGCTAACTACTAAGCTAAAAGCACCGTGACCCAAACAGGTCACAGTGCTTTTAATTTTATTTTTCAATTTTTTGATATATAGAAATCTCAGCGTTGTAAATATAGTCATCTCCTTCGGCGGAAAAGCCTAATCTTACACCGGTATTGTCACCATTCTTTTCGTGAACATCTACGTAGTAAACCTTAGCTCCGTCAGAGGCAAAACCACTGTTACCGTTCACAACAAAAACGTAATTCGAAACTTCTTTTGAAAGACCCAACGTTGCATAATCATATTCAGAAAACCTTTGTTGCATAAGATAGTTATTTTCCTTGTGGTATTGGAAAGTAATATCGGGATCATCGGGAATTGTGTTTGCCGGTGAAGTTGTTTCTTTGGATGTAGTTTTGGTAGCATTGGTTGAGAGCAAAGTGTATTTTTCGGTTTTAGCGTTATATACAAAACACTGAGTACCAATTATTAAAAATGTACCCTCTGCGGTTTTTTCGTCGTCATAAAATGCCTCAATTTTACAACCATCCTTACCCTCGTAGGTAGTGGTACTCAAAACCAAATCGTACTGATCAATAGTTTTTTTGAGTCCTAACTGCTTAGGAGTATACACACCCAACATAACCTTTGCGGAATCGGGTGTAAGTGTAATTGAACCGGCATTGTTATCAACACCGTAGTAGGTATCGGCGGTTTCTAAGGCGTGGGGGTCATCCACATACTCTTTTTCACCACAAGCACCAAGACTTAAAAGCATAACTAAAGTTAACACTAAAGCAAAATATTTTTTCATATTTAACATCTCCGAATGAGGTATTTGATAAGTTTAATATACCCTTTTCGAAGTCTTTTGTCAACATCGTGGAGTTATTTGGAAGCAATAGCCTCTTTTTTATATTTTTCCCTTGTAGCAATTCCTCCCCTGATATGCCGTTCCTCTTTATTTACATCAAGAACCTTTCGCACCTCAGAAAAAAGTTGGGGATTAATCCGTCGTAATCTCTTAGTAACATCGCTATGTACAGTTGATTTTGATACACCAAATTTTTTTGCAGTTGCTCTTACGGTTGCCTTGCTCTCTATTATGTAGCGACCCAAAGACTCGGCTCTTTGCTCATAATCGTAATTCATACTCGTATTCCCTCCTGAATGAGTTCTATACAAGTATATGAGTACGGTTAATGAGTTTATGACTGAAAGACTAAATTGAAAATTGCAAATGGCAAGTGGTAAGTTTCGGGGCGAAGCCAATTATAATTCGTAATGCGTAATTAATGGGGCACTTCGTGCCGAATTATATTCGCGTTTCGCTTCGCGAAACGCAAATATAATCGGCTTTGCCCCGAAATTTTGCATTCTGCATTCTGCATTTTGCATTAAAAAACCCGCCTGCTTTCGCAGACGGTTTTAAACTTAATTATTCACCCTTCATTTCAAGAAGTTTAACTGTACCATCGTATGATGCCTGAGAAACTTTGATTGAATCGAAGATTGCGGATTTAATATCGTCATCAGTTGCACCGAGTTCTTTAGCGAAACGGTCGGGAATAAAGAGGTTAACGTCCATAATATCTGCAAGTCCGTCAACATCAATACCGCTTTCAATACCCTTAGCGGCGTATTCCTTTTTAACTCCGCCGAGACCCATTCTCATCATCCAGGGAGCTACGCTGATAACCTTACGGTTTTCGCCCATACCTCTTGCGGCATAGACGATTTTAAGGAATTCCTTCCAGGTAAGGTTATACATACTGATGGGCCATGCCTTTGCACCTTTTGACTGCTCGGCAGCACCAACAATAACCTCACCAACCTGACGTACTGTAAGCATAGCAGTACCGCCACCGGGATACATTGTGAAGGGAAGTTTATCCATTCTCTTAATCTGCTCGATAAGGATAACCCAAACGGGCTTTCTGCCGGGCTGAGTACCGAAAATATAGGGAAGTTCGAGAACTGATACATCAAAATTATCATCAGCAAAGGAGAACGCAACATTTTCCTGATCGATTCTGCTTCTGATGTAGGGGTGTTTTTCGGTAAGTTTCATATCGGGACGCTGTTTTGCAAGATATGAGAAATAAGAACCGAGAATAACCGCACTCTTAACACCAACCTCTTTACAAAGAGGAAGAATTCTCTCAAGGGGTTGAATATTGTATTTGTAATATGCATCGTAAACAGGTGCAGGGAATTCAACACGCTCGTCAATACCCGCAGCGAAAACGAAGCAATCCTGACCTTTGAGCATTTCGCGGATTTCATCGTCTGATTTTTCGTAAATATTACAAAATTCAAGCTTCATCTCCTCAGGAATGGGTGCTCCTTCGGGAAGCGGAGGAAGAGCAACACTTGTTACCTCGTGTCCTCTTTCGATAAATATACGTGCGGCTTCACAACCAAGAAGTCCTGTACCGCCAATCATAAATACTTTCATTCTGTAACCTTCTCCTTAAAGTTATCGAAAATTTCAGGACCATATACGTTATCTTCACCTTTACGGTCCCAAACCTGTGCGAAGAACGGGTTGATTCTTGCTTCCTCGTCATATTTCCAGGGCCAGGGAAGTTCAGCAGGACACCAATGACCACCCTTAAGAACAAGGTTGGGTGACATTTCGAACTCATTACCTCTTGCACTTACCCATTTAACGGGAGTATACATATCAACGATTTCTGTTGCAAGACATTTACCGCCTCTGAATTCAGCAGCCTTCTGAAGGTCTTCGATAGAAAGAGAATCGAAGGGCTTTTTCTCATCATAACCGTGGTCAAGAACAACAACGTCATCTGCGGTTGTCTGCTTAGCGGGAATAACAATATCGAAATCCTCCCACTTTCTGGGAAGTTTCTCGTATTCTTCCATACTGCCGTAGTAACCAGTCATTTTTACATCAACCTTGTTTTCTGCCCACCAGAGTGTACCGTACTCAGGAGTTTCGGCAATCTTCTTCATCCAGAGCTTTTTAAGAATAGGTGC
>JAZNVE010000032.1:0-4382 GCA_045592665.1 Acutalibacteraceae bacterium | reverse complement strand
AAAATGCAACCTTTGCAGGTATCAAGGGCGGTTACAACTTTATAAACCACGGTGACCTTGATATCGGTACATTCGTTTTTGATGCCTTAGGTGAGCGTTGGGCTGAGGAGCTTGGCCCCAGTGCTTATGATGCGCCAAACTATTTCCTTAACACCCCTGCAGGCGGAAGATGGAAGAACTATTCAAAGCGTGCAGAGGGTCAGAACACTCTTGTTATTAACCCCAATATGACCCTTGATGACCAATACGTTCTTGCAGAATGTGATTTTGAAAGCTTTGATGAAACCAACGAAGGTGGCATTGCAGTTCTTGATATGACCGATGCCTACCGAATGAACGGCGCAACAAAGGTAAAAAGAGTATTTTTGCTTCACAACAATTACTCCTATCTTTCAATTGTTGATACAGTTAAGTGTCTAATACCTTCTGAAATTTATTGGTTCATGCACACAAAAGCAGATATTGAAATCTCAGAGGATGGAAAGACTGCAATCCTTACACTTAACGGCAAAAAAATTAAAGCTGTTCTTCCTGATGATGGCGAGTTTTCTGTTATGGAAGCAGAGGGTCTTAAAGGCAAATATGAATATGATGAAGATTATAGCGATATAAAGAAGCTTACAGTACATCTTGAAGATGTAAAAAGTGCTAAAATCACTGTCACATTTATGCCGGTATAACAAAAAAATCCGTACAGCAACTAACAACGTTGTTGTACGGATAATTTTATTCACTTAAAAAATCGAATGATTTTCTTCCGCTTACAGAGTGCTTACCATTGAAAATATCAACAGTAAGATTTCCTTCTGCTCCCACTAAAGCATAAATTCTTTTTATACTTTCGTGGGCTTTTTTACTTGCATCAATGGGGAAAATCTTGTCCTTTTCACCTGACTCAATAAGAAGCCTTCTCGGTGCAAGAGAAGAAGCGAAATCATAAATTTCCCCTGTTCTCAGAATATCGGGAATATAGTTATCGGGACAATGCCACATTGAAAGAATACTGCTTTTAAAGCTATTCACATAACCGCTTATAACAATTTTCTTAAATTCATTGCAAAGAACGGCTGAATAGAGAGCCGTAAGACCTCCTCCTGAGATACCCATTATGCCAAGCTTCTCATTATCAATATTACCTTGCTCCAAGAGGATTTTACCGCAACATATTGCCTGAAAAACACGCATAGAAGCAGTTGTTAAGCCATAGGGCAACAGATGATGAGAAAGCTCATCGCAGGAGCTTATATAAAACGGCTTGATTAAATCCTTATTAAGCCTTGCTTCGCCAAATCCGAAAAGTTCGGGAGCAATAACCACACAGCCTTTTTTAGCAAGCTCAACCGCAAAATTCTTCTGATAATTATCAAAATAATTAAAATGCTTTTTATTACCCTTTTTTGAAATATTAAGAATCTGCCTTACACCGTAGCCGTGACCGCAAAGAGCCACAACACCGGGTGCAGAAGCTTTCATATTATTGGGAGTAAGCTTATAGAAAAGCATTGTAAGATTTTTTGCAATTTCCACGGAATATTTCTGCAAGGTATATTCAGGGTAAACCAAGGGCTTACCAACCTCAACAGGCTTTAATGACCATATTTTATCAGGGATGTTATTCAGACTGAAAATGCTTTCGGCATTTTCCTTAACCCATTCCCCTGCTTTTAAAGCATCTTCCCTTGTGGCCGCTTTTTCATAAGGGCTTTTATAAATCTCATTATAAAGCCCTTTCATAAAAGCATCGGGAGAATACTGACTTTTTCTCATAACGCACCTCAAAATCAGAAATCGAGTTCACCGATCAGCTTAACGTTTTTACTGTCTGTTCCAAGGAAAATATTGTATTTCTTATCTATCTTCCATTCCTTGTTTTCAGGATTATAGAACATAATATCCTCATAAGGAATCTGAATTTCAACTTTCTCCTGCTTGCCTGATTCAACGCTTACACGCTTAAAGCCCTTAAGAAGCTTAACGGGTCTGTCCTCTTCTTCGTTTACTGAGGAAGCATAAACCTGCAGCACCTCGTCACCTGAAGCTTCACCGATATTTTTAAGAACAGCAGTAACCTTGAAGGCATCATCGCCCTTTTCAACACCACTATCACAAACATCAAATTCAGTATAGGAAAGACCAAAGCCGAACTGATATTGAGGCTCAATCCCCTCTTTATCAAACAATGTATAGCCGTGATAGTAGCCGTAATCAATTTCACGTTCTTTGTCTGCAATATGTAAAAATGAGGGATAATCCTCATCGTTATATGCAATTGTGAAGGGTAGCTTACCACCGGGATTAACGTCACCGCTGATTACATCTGCAAGAGCATTACCACCCTCAAGACCGCTATAGAAAGAGAAGAGAATTGAATCTGCAAGGTCTGCCCATTCCTTGATAACATAGGCACTGCCGCCCATTATATTAACAATTAGCTTTTTGCCTGTTTCAGATAATGCTTTTATAAGCTGAACGTCCTCTTCGGGAATATGTAAATCAGCTCTGTCACCACCTGAGCCCTTAGGCTTCTTTTTAACGTTACCAAGGTTTACAAGGAATTCACCCTCCTGAAGCCAGTCACTACCAACGCAAACAACAATATATTCTGAAGCCTTAACCGCATTCTGAGCTTCAACAGTATCGCAACCGTTATATACGCTTACATTTTCTTCACCGAAGCGTTTTTTCAAGCCTTCGTAAGCAGTTATTGTATAAGGGCTGAAAACATTACTGCTACCATGGTCACCAACATTGACCTTGTCAGCATATCTGCCTACAACAGCAATTTTCTTACCATCTGCAATAGGAAGCGTTTTGCCTTCGTTTTTAAGAAGAACTGTACCCTTGCCTGCTACTCTACGGGCAAGCTCAGTATGTTCTTTTGAAAGAATAACGGATTTGGGTTGAGCATTATAATAAGGAAGAGTTTTGATAAGCGCTTTAAGAATTCTTCTTGCACACAAATTAATATCAGCTTCAGTAAGCGCACCCTTTTTAACCTTATGGTTTAAAACAGAATAACGGAAAAAGTAGGGCATTTCCATATCCATACCTGCTTTTACGCTTCTGACTGCATCATAAATACCATAGAAGAAGTCTGAAAGAGAGAAACCCTCAAAGCCCCATTGGTCACGGAGAATATCAGTTAAAAGCTCCTTGTTTTCACAGGCATAGGTACCGTTAACCTTGTTATATGCGCCCATTATGGACATTGCGCCTGCATCAATACATTTTTTAAAATGAGGAAGATAAACCTCGTGCAAGGTTCTTTCATCCGCTATTGCATCTACCTTGAAGCGCAAATCCTCAATGCTGTTAAGAGCGTAGTGCTTAGGACAAGCGATAATGCCGTTTTCCTGCATAGCTTTAGTAAGCGCAACACCCATCTTACCTAAAAGGAACGGGTCTTCGCCGTAGGTTTCCTGCGCTCTGCCCCATTTCGGGTGACGAAGAAGGTTAATGCAAACACCTGCATAAAGGTTTGCACCTAATGCACTTGCTTCTTTAGCGAAAACCTTACCCACCTCATATTCCAAATCATCATCAAAGGTTGCACCACGAAGCATTGAAACAGGGAAGCAGGTACATTTACCCATAACAATACCACGAGGACCATCGGTAAAAAGAACAGGAGGAATCCCTAATCTTTTACAGCCACCTGCAGGGTAAGCCTCTGCATTATAAATTCTGCCCTTAGGAAGATTCTTTACAGTAATACCCAGGGCATGCCCCTGCATAAGACGGATTTTCTCCTTAAGAGTCATTTCCTTTAAAAGCTTTTCGGTAACATCATCAAGAATTTCCTTAACGGGATTTTCTTTATAGAGTTTTATTGCTGTTTTAAAGTTCATAATTATCCCCTTTCATGCCATGGTTTTAAGCATATCTTCTGTTATTTCGTATTGGGTTGGTTTGTTATTTATGTAATTATCAAACTGCTCAATCATATAATCTGCCATTCTTTCGGTTTCGTTACCAAGGCTACCTGCAATATGAGGAGTAACAATTGCATTAGGACACCAGAAAAGCGGACTGAAAAACGGAGCATATTCATTTTTGAGAACATCCACAACTGCAGTTCTTGAGGGATGGCAAAGTAAACTTGTTGCAAGAGCAAGCTCATTCACCTGATCACCTCTGCCGGTGTTTATAAATGTACTATGCGGCTTCATAAGCTTAAAAAGCCTTCCATCAAAGATGTTTTTAAGCTCTTTTTTATTTGCAAGGTGATTGCTTATAACGTCGCATTCTCTGAAAATTGTTTCAATGTCACACAGGGTAACACCAAGCTCATTTGCTTTTTCTTCTTTCACAAATGGGTCATAGGCAAAAACGGATACATCCAGAGCCTTAAGCCTTTCTGCAACGGAAGAACCGATTGCACC
>JAZNVE010000031.1:0-3260 GCA_045592665.1 Acutalibacteraceae bacterium | reverse complement strand
AATTATTCCTCTGATGATTTTAATTTTTCGGCAGTATCGGCAGTTATGAGAGCATCAATGATTTCGTCAATATCGCCGTTCATTATTGCCTCTATTCTATAAAGTGTAAGTCCTATACGATGGTCGGATACACGCCCTTGGGGGAAGTTGTAAGTTCTTATTCTTTCACTTCTGTCACCAGTACCAACCTGAGAACGTCTTTCATCGGCAATTTCCGCATTTTGTTTTTCACGTTCTGCGTCGAGAAGTCTTGAACGAAGAATTTTCATCGCTCTTTCGCGGTTTTTATGCTGACTTCTTTCATCCTGACATTCAACAACAGTACCTGTGGGAAGGTGGGTAATTCTTATAGCGGACTCGGTTTTATTAACGTGCTGACCACCTGCACCACTGGAACGGAAAGTGTCTATCTGTAACTCCGTAGGATCAATATCAATATCAACTTCCTCGGCTTCGGGAAGAACCGCCACAGTAACGGTAGATGTGTGTATTCTACCGCCCGATTCAGTTTCCGGAACTCTTTGAACACGGTGCACACCACTTTCAAACTTAAAACGGGAATAGGCACCGTCACCCTCTATCATAAAACTGATTTCTTTTATACACCCAAGACCCGTTTCGTTAACGGATAAAACATCGGGGTGCCAACCGCGACTTTCAGAATACATAGAATACATTCTGAAAAGGGAGTTTGCAAAAAGTGCCGCTTCCTCGCCCCCTGCACCCGCACGAATTTCAATAATAACGTTTTTATCATCGTTAGGGTCCTTGGGTAAAAGAAGAACTTTAAGTTTATCACTCAACTTGAGAGCTCTTGCCTTACTTTCTTCGATTTCAAGTTCAAGCATTTCCTGTAAATCCTTGTCACTGCAATCTTCAAGCATATCTTTGGCAGCCTCACCATTTTCTATGGTGCTTTTATACTCCCTGAAGGTTTCAACAACGGGAGTTAAATTTTTAAGTTCACGCATAAGCTCAGCGTATTTAGTCTGGTCGGAAACCGTTTCGGGTAAACATAATAAATCGTTCACCTTAACAAAACGGGCTTCAACCTGTTCGAGTTTATCAAGCATCGGTATTCTCCCTGATTATTTTTTTAATATTCTTCTCCGCTTTAACACGGGGAATAAGGAATTCACGCTCACATCCGCAACAACGCAAACGAAAATCCATACCTGAACGCAAAACATAAAACTGCTTTGTACCGCAGGGGTGCTGTTTTTTCATCTCTAAAATATCGCCAACACGAACATCCACGAAAAATCCCTCCAAAAACAAAATTATGAAATATTGTACCATACTTTTACATAAAATTAAAGAGTAAGATAAAAATTAATGAAAACAGGTGAATTTTATGATGTCATATTTCCCGGAAGGTTTCCTTATAAACAGTAAAGAAAATAAACTGTATCTATCTTCCTTTGAGAATTTTATGAGAGCACATTTTGATAAAACCCCTTTGGAGCAACGAGTTAGTTTTTGCGACTGCGACCACAATTTACATATCGATTTCGGTTTCATTCACGGAATAATCCCACGGGAGGAATGTGCAATTGGTATAAGTGACGGCACAACACGTGATATTGCCATAATTGCCCGTGTAAATAAGCCTGTAAGATTTATAATTGAAGAAATTAAAGAAACCCCTAAAGGTAAAATAGCAATTCTCAGCAGAAAAAAGGTTCAGACAGACTTTCTTGACAACAAGTTATCCGGTCTTTCCTCAGGTGATATTATTGATGCGAAAGTTACACACCTCGAAAATTTCGGAGTTTTCTGCGATATCGGATGCGGCATAAATGCACTTTTGCCCATTGACAATATTTCCGTTTCCAGAATCCCACACCCCTCGGTAAGATTTTCTCCCGGTGATAACATAAAGGTAATTATAAAAAGCTTTGACGATTACGGCAGAGTTACGCTTACTCACAAAGAATTACTTGGCACATGGGAGGAAAATGCAAAATATTTCAATACGGGTGAAACCGTAAGCGGAATTATAAGAAGCATTGAAAATTACGGCATATTTGTTGAACTCACACCTAATTTATCAGGCCTTGCGGAATATACCCCCGACGTGTATGAAGGTCAACAAGCCAGTGTATTCATTAAAAGCATTATTCCCGAAAAAATGAAATTCAAGCTTATAATTGTCGATTCATTTGATGCGGAATATCCACGCAAAAAACCGAAATACTTTATAAAAGACGGACACATTGACTATTTTAGATACTCACCCGAATTCTGCACTAAAAACATAGAAACAACATTCTAAAATATTCTTGTAAAAAGCTACACTGTATTGTATAATTATTCCATACCTTTTAAGGAGGAATTTTATGCAATACAGTGATTTTGATTCTATTGGAAGAAAAATATCAAAACTCGGTTTCGGTCTTATGCGTTTACCTAAAGTAAGCGAAGATTCCGATATAATCGACCGCGACGAGGCTTTTAAACTTATTGATTTGGCAATTGAATCGGGTGTAAACTATTTTGATACGGCTTATGTTTATCACGGCGGTGATTCAGAGCTTTTTGCTAAAGAGGCTCTTAGCCGATACCCCCGTGAATCATACTGCCTTGCTACAAAACTTCCCGGTTGGGCAATAAAAGATAAAGGTAAACATACTGACGAGCTTTTTAATGAACAATTAGAAAAATGCGGTGTTGATTACTTTGATTTTTATCTTTTGCACTCGGTTAACCGTGACATTATGAAGGTTTTCGAGGAAGATAATTCATACGAATACCTTGCAAAGAAAAAAGAAGAAGGAAAAATCCGTCATTTAGGTTTCTCTTACCACGGCGATTTAGAGTTTTTCATTCAATTAATTGACAAATATAAATGGGATTTCGTTCAATTACAGATTAACTACTATGACTGGGAAGCAACCAATGCTAAAGCCTACTACAAAGCCCTTGAAGAAAGAAATATTCCTTGCATAATTATGGAGCCTGTAAGAGGCGGTTCTCTGCACACATTAAATGATGATGCGAGAAAAGTTTTTGAGGAATTGGGCGATAATTCCGCCGCATCATATGCACTCAGATACGACTTAGAATTACCCGATGTATTAACAATACTAAGTGGTATGTCCACATACGAGCAGGTTGCGGATAATATAAAGACTTTCACCGAGGCAAAACCCCTTACAGAGGTTGAAAAAGAGGCTATCGAAAAAGCAAATTATCTTTTCAGAAAGAACTTCGCAATTCCCTGTACAGATTGTAAATACTGTGTTGAAACCTGCCCCGCA
>JAZNVE010000030.1:0-42579 GCA_045592665.1 Acutalibacteraceae bacterium | reverse complement strand
CCGCCTGAGTTACCGGGGTTGATAGCTGCGTTATGCTGAATACAGGGTAAATCATAAGCGGTGTTGTTTGTGGGAACGGGGCGGTCAATAGCGCTTATCATACCGCTTGTGAATGAGCCGAAGAACTCTGTACCGCCGGGGTTACCGATTGCGTATACCTTCTGACCAACGGTTAATTTATCTGAATTGCCGAATGAAGCGGCTTTGTAGCCGGTTTTCTTAACTCTGAGAACTCCAACATCGGTTTTGGTGTCAATACCGATGATTTCCGCTTCACATTCGGTTTCGTCGTTGAATTGAACCTGAACCTCAATACCGCTGTCAGCGATTACGTGAGCTGCGGTCAAAATGTATGTGTAGGTTTTGGTTTCGTCTTCACCCACGATGATTCCTGAGCCTTCACCGGCATTTTGACCCTGAGCGTAAACTATAACACCAACGTTTATGTCTTTAACATAGTTGTAAACTTGCTCAGATGTCATAGCGCCCTTGCCGGAGTATTCAGAGAAAGAAACGGGCGAATCTTCAACAGAAGGTATAGCACCTGAGCCGTACTTGTCTTCGGATTCGTTGCTTTCTTCTTTTGAGGTAAAATCATCCATAACAGAGGGTGGATTAGTATTGTTGTTGTTTCCTATGCTGATACCCACTGCAACTGAAGAAGAAATTATAGAAACGCAAATAAGAATTATAAAGATAATTTTACCTGCAACACCCTTTTTCTTTTCCTTTTTCTTAGGCGGAACAACCGGAGCCATGGGTTGAGTTGAACCGTTAGGATTATAATAAACCGGCGCGGTACGCGGTTGGTTGGGGTGTTGAGTAAAGGGTTGTTGTGTAGGCGCAAAGCCGCGGGGAGCTTCCGGGTTTACGGGAGCGTACACAGGGGGCATCTGCGGAGGTTGTTGCGGTGCAGATTGCTGAATATTTATATGTTGCGGTGCGGGTTGTTGATTGTCGGTCTGTTGGGGTGCAAATTGCTCTGTTTTATTTTCTTCGGGTTTTTCGACCGTTGTGTTTTCAGAGTTTGTACCGTTGGGATTGTAAATGTCGTCCATATATTTTCCTCCGTTTTTGCTATATAATAGCAGTTTTTTATTTAGGGAGTTTTACGGTGAAGCGAGTAAATGAGTCAACCTTACTTTCAACCGTAATTGAGCCGTTGTGAAGGTCAATTATGCTTTTTATAAGGTAAAGACCAAGACCTGTACTTTTCACATCGGTGCTTCGGGATTGGTCAACCTTATAAAAACGTTCAAAAACCTTATCAATTTCTTTTTCGGGAATACCCTTGCCTGTATTGGTTATGGCAAAGTAGGTGTATTTTTTGTCTGTGGTAGTGCTTACGGTGATTTTGCCGCCCTCATTGGTGAATTTTACCGCATTATCTGCAAGGTTGTATATAACCTGGTCAATCATTGCACTGTCACCGTGGATTGTAGCAGGTTGTAAATCTTCAAAACCTGCTATTTCAATTCCTTTTTTTGATATGAGTTGTTCAAAACCCAAAAAGGTTGTAACAAGTTTTGGTGTGATGTCAAATTGCTCTATATTCATATCTACATTCCCGGTTTCGATTTTTGAAATATTGAGCATAGTAGTAACCATTTTTGAAAGACGGTTAATTTCACTTGAAACAATTTTAAGATAATAATCCTGCTTTTCAGGAGGAATGGTGCCGTCAAGAATACCGTTTATAAATCCGCCAATGGTGGTCATAGGGGTTTTGAATTCGTGGGAAACATTGGCAACAAAGCTACGACGTGAGTTTTCAATTTGCGACAGAGAGGTTGCCATTGTGTTGAATTTGGTAACTAAAGCCGCAAGCTCGTCGTTGCTGTTGAGCTCGGGCACTCTGTATGAGAAATCACCCGAAGAGTAGCATTTTGTGGCAGCTTCAAGGTTTCTGATAGGCTTTGCAATACGCTCAGTCATAAAAGAAACTGCAACGGTAACAAGCAATAAAGCGGCGGCAGCACATAGCACAAACATAAAAAGTATTCGTGACATATAATCGAAAATATTATCGGTTATTGGCGCGCTGACAACACAGAAGCCTATAAAAGTGTTATCCAGATAAAGGGGTGACATACATATCGAATAGTAGGTGTCATACACACCGTTGAGCTTTGAAAACTCATTGAACTCGCCGTTCATCACACGCTGAATATGAATTGAGGATATTTTGATGTTACCGTGTTTTTGGCAAACGGTCTGCTCACTTATTGAAAACTCGTCCAGTGTTTCGGAGCACACCATTACTTCACCGTTTTTGTTGCATATAAAAGCATCATAGCCCTTACTTCTTGTTATAAACTCAATGTTCTTGCACATGGTTACAACAGCTGCTTCAGGATTGTTGCGAGTAATATCGGAAACAAAAAGCTCCGTTGTCATCTGTGCAAGATTGGATGAGGTTGTAATTGTGTCGGCAGAAACCTGATTCAAAAGGTTATTTGTAACCAATATCATAAAGGATGTGCCGATAACAATGAAGCTCACAAGGACAATTGATGAAAAAATCATAAAGTACTTAAAAAAGAAAGTACCTTTTTTTCCTTTTATCAACTTCATATATGTTACTTTGTTTCGAATTTATAACCTACGCCCCATACGGTTTTTAGCTCCCATTTGTCGGAAACGCCCTCTAATTTTTCGCGTAATCTTTTAACGTGAACGTCAACCGTTCTTGAGTCACCGTAGTATTCAAAGCCCCACACCTCATCAAGCAACTGGTCACGGGTGTAAACGCGGTTGGGGTTACTTGCAAGGTGGAAAATAAGCTCAAGCTCTTTCGGGGGAGTGTCGATGGGGTTGTCGTTAACAATAAGCTCGTAATTAGTAAGGTTTATAGTAAGCTTGTCGTAAGAAACCTCTTTTATTGAGTCTGTAGGGTTGGCTCTGCCTCCGGACCTTCTTAAAACAGCTTTGATTCTTGCCATAACCTCTTTTGTTTCAAAGGGCTTGGTAATATAATCGTCTGCACCTAATTCAAGACCTAACACCTTGTCAAAGGTTTCACCCTTAGCTGTGAGCATAATGATGGGAGTCTGAGCGATTTTTCGTATTTCACGGCATATCTGCCAGCCGTCAAGCCCCGGAAGCATTATATCGAGCAAAACAAGGTCGGGTTCGAATGAATTGAATGCATCAAAAGCTTGTAATCCGTTTGTGACCACATCCGCCTCAAAGCCTTCTTTTTCAAGATAGAGCCTTAAGAGCTCGCAAATGTTTATATCGTCATCAACAATAAGGATTTTTCCGTTTGACATAAATAGACCTCCTCAAATTGTGTTTTTAAAATTAGTCTATGGAAACATTATATACCATATTATTTTAAAATATATGAACAATTTTTAAAATAAACTGTAATAAATAAAAAACAATGGCAATACGTCGCAGGTGTCAGCGCGCTATTGCCATTGTCGGTTTGTGATTATTTTTTGCGCGCAGCCTTAGCTTCGGACTTAGCTTTTTTAGCCTTTTCCTTTGCTCTACGTGCTTTGGTTTTTTCGTCTTTGGTTTTGCCCTTCTTTTTGGTTAATATCAGAGTGATGACTAAGGCAATTATGAGCAGAATACAAACAATCAACGAGATGATAATTACAAGTTTTCTTGCTTTTTCATCCTTTTCCTCATTTGCAGAAACATATTCACTTGCGTTGGTTGTGTCACCAATAAAGATGGTTTGTATGATGCCGTCATCCGTAAGTACGTATTTGTAGCCTGCGGGCAGGGTTTCATAGACTTTCTGGCTGATAACGTTACCCTGTTGGTCAACGAGTTGACCTTTATCGTTAAGAGATAAAATTTTACCTGCCAGATCGGAAGCGACACCGTTAATACCGCTGACATAGGGGAGTTGTGGGATGGTTAACGTTACTTCTGCGTAGGTAACATTACCGTTGGCATCGGTGCCACCCGGTGTGGGAGATTGAGTTGTGCCGTATGTAGGAATAATACCTGTGAGGTCACTGTCCGGTGGTGGTGTAGTACCCTGGAAAATATTAAGCTTGTAGGTTGATGTTTTTGTAACACCGTTATCCGTATTTTTACAAACGATGTTAAGCATCTGCTTTTCAACATTCAAAAGTGTGAGCTTTGCGTATTGTCCACCGGGGATTTTAGTTCCGTTAATTGTGAGCACGGAGTTTGAGTTTAATGCGGTGGGGTTTACGGAAATGGTTTCACGCTTATTTTCAAGGTATATATTATATTCATAGATATCGGAATAAAACTCATTTTCTAAGTCAAATCGATCGGTTTTTTGGGTTACTAATTTGAAACAAGCCTCATAGCTGTACTTTTTTTGTGAAATTGTAAGCTTGGAATCCTCGTAAGCCATTCTCTGTAAGATATAATATGCTACGGAATGGTTGTTTGCGGTTTTTTCGAGAGTTTCGGGGTCTAATTTAACGTTGTACTGAGTACCCAGCATAGCCGTAAGGTATTTCTTCTGAAGCTCTTCCGTTGTGGCGGTTTCCGAGTCAATGGCAAGTCCGTAGTTCCGTATTGTCATAATGGCAACACGTCTGTAAACCTCTTTGCGAGGGAGCTTTACAATTTCACTTGCGGAAACATAACCGTTTGTGTAAAGAGCCATAAGTGATGTGTAATAAATGTAATCCTCCAAATCACCTAAAGAGTTTGAACCGAAAAATTTAGTAATGAAAGAAGAAAGAGAAGATTCGTTACCCGAAAGAGAAGCAATGTAGAATACAACAGCATCTTCAAGGGGGGTTCCGGGTGGAATTGTGAGATGCTCACCGGTGTACACATAGTAGAGGTCGTTTTTCATCATAGCGTAAAGGGCACTTATCATAAGGACCTTGTCCGCATCCAGCTCGTCTTCCTCGGTGATTATGATACCCTGTTGACGGAGCCAGTCTGCTTTCGATTTATCCGATGCGGAAGGGTCTGAAATGATTGAAAGTGCGCCTATTTGCTCAAGAAAATAGATGTAAGCGGCTCGCTGTGACTCTTCATCGAGAGTGTATGCCTCAATATATTCTTCAACCTCGGCATTAAAACCCTTGGCATCGTTTGTGTAAGGATAATCTGTTACGGGGTGAAGAGCAAGCTCTGTGAAAATACCCTGAGTAGACAGCATATCTTCTTTAACAACGAGCTTTCGTACCCAGGACGGGTCATTTGTTTCATAAAGATATTGAGTCTGAATACCGGGATTTGTTATATCGAATACGGGTGCAAACTCCTTTGCGAATGCGGAAACGGAAAGAGAACCGAAAATAACAATTAAGGCAAGAAAAAACGATAGGATTTTTATACTTTTCTTCAAAATAACCGGCTCCTTTCAAAAGAATTTGCAAACATAAAACATATTATATCAAATAATACCATTCAAGTCAAATGCATTATTTGGAAAAAGCGAAAACAGTACGTGTTCTGTAAACCTCGTCTGCATCATAAATGCAGCTGGGCCATTCGGGGTGGTTAGGTGAATCGGGGAAAACCTGAGTTTCAAGGCAAAAGGCACAACGCTTTGTCATAGGAATACCGTTTTTACCGGGAATTGTGCCGTCGAAGAAATTGCCGGTGTAAAGCTGAATACCGGGAAGATCGGTTTTTACCGTCATAACAATACCGCTTTTATCTGCTTTGGCGATGGCTGCAATTTTAAGTGTACCGTCGTAATCTGCGATACAGAAATTGTGGTCATAGCCCATACCGTTTTTAAGCTGGATGTGGTCATTTTCAATATCTCTGCCGATAGCTTTTTCTGTTGTGAAATCAAAGGGAGAGCCACTGACGGGTGTAAGCTCGCCTGTAGGGATGCTTATTTCATCAATGGGTGTGAAACGGTCCGCGTTTATTGTAAGTTTGTGGTTAAGAATATCACCGCTACCGGTACCATTGAGGTTAAAATAAGCGTGGTTGGTAAGATTTATGACAGTTTTTTTGTCTGAAACTGCTTCGTAAAGGAGCTCCAATTCATCATTGTCGCTTAAGGTGTATGTAACGCTCACATTTACGTTGCCGGGGAAGCCTTCAGTGCCGTCGGGACTGAAATATGTGAATTTAATTTTGTTATCATTAAGAATTTCTGTATTCCAGATAGCTGAGCTGTATTCGCCACCACCGTGAAGGCTTGTAACACCTTTTTCGTTAAGCGTAACGTTATATTCGGTACCGTCAATGGTGAATTTTCCGTCCTTTATACGGTTAGCGTACTGACCTACAACTACACCTTGATAATCGGAACGGTTAACATGGCCGTCAAGGGTATCGTGACCGATGAGAATATCAATTAATTTGCCCTCGCTGTCTTTTATAAAAAGCTTGTCAAGAGTAGCACCTTTTTCGATAAGATGGGCTCTTGTGCCGTTTTTGTTTTCTATAATATATGCGTTTACGTCTTTGCCGTTCAAAGTACCGTAAAGTGATTTTGTAATTGCCATATAAATACCTCCAAAAATCTCTATTATAAATATAACCTATTAAAAGCCCCCAAGTCAAGTAAGGTTTAATAAGTTAACCTTAAATTAATATTAATTTACAGTTTGTTATTAATTCTTTAACATTTGAACCCTTCCGTGCGTTGATTATTTTTGATAAATATGGTATTATATTAAGGATTAAAAGGGGAGGTATTTTGTGGAAGCAATTGTTACTTTTATGGCTTCGGGTATGCGTTACCTGATGCTTCTGATAGTTTTATACGTAGTTGTGCGAATGCTACTTGCTCTGTTTTTTAAGAAAACTACCGACCCTGTAAGAGGTAAGCTCGTAAATTCCATAACCGATGAAGAAATTTTTCTGTACGACAGAGAAATGTCCTTGGGCAGAAATAAAAAGTGTGATGTAGTATTGCCTTTTGATACTGTTTCCAGGCTTCATGCGGTTCTTGCGTACCGTAACAAGGGCTTTGTGATTTTTGACACCTTTTCAAAATCGGGTGTCAGCGTAAACGGTGAAAAAATAGATAAAAAAGCCTCTGTTCATCACGGTGACATTATAGACATAGGCGGTCTTGAATATACCTTGCATGAGGCACGTTATAAGTTCATTAAAGATCGAAGTTCACTTGTTGCAAGACCCTCTTACGGTGTAGTTTTAATATTGATAGGACTTTTTAACATTTGCTCCTTACTATTGAATCTGTTTGTTGACGGTGAATTTCAACCGCAGATTTTACTGACCTATCTCGGTTTTATCGGGGTACAATGGTTGTATTTTTTGTTTGCAACCTTTGTTCTGCGTATACACAATTTCGAGCTTGAAATGATTGGATTTATGTTTACATCCATAGGACTTGCCATCGTTGGCAGTATCTATCCCGGTGCGGTTCTGAAACAGTTTGCTGCAGTTGTAATCGGTGTTGTAGGTTTTTGTGTTATGATTGTTATAATGCGTAATATTGATACCCTCAAATCTATGCGTTGGGCTCTTGCAGGGGCTTCCGTTCTTATACTCGGTGCAACGCTTATTATTGCCGAAACCACCAACGGTGCCAAAAACTGGATATCCTTGGGAGGTATTTCTCTGCAACCCTCCGAGCTTGTTAAAATTGCGTTTATTTTCACAGGTGCCGTAACCCTTGAAAAATTGCAATCAATTAAAAATCTTACGATGTATATCGTTTTTGCTGCTATTTGTGTGGGCGAGCTCTTTCTTATGTTTGATTTCGGTACGGCGCTTATATTCTTCTTTACTTTTATAGTTATAGCATTTATGCGTTCCGGTGATGTAAAGACACTTTCCCTTGTGTGCGGTGTGGCAGCATTGGGGGCTGTTGTCATACTTGTGCTTAAACCTTATGTTGCAAGTCGTTTTTCCACATATCTTCACGTGTGGGAATTTATGGATGAGGGCGGTTATCAGCAGACCCGTACGCTCATATATTCCGCAAGCGGCGGACTTTTCGGCTTAGGTCTCGGTAATGGTGAATTGCGCAATGTTTTCGCTGCATCCGAGGATTTGGTTTTCGGTGTAGTCTGCGAAGAATTCGGACTTATTATGGGCTTTACGGTTCCTTTGGTTTATTGCGGAATTGCTATCTGGGCAATAATCAATGCCAGGAAGACAAAATCTACCTTTTACGCTATTGCAGGTGTTGGTGCAATAGCTATGATGTTGTTTCAGACAATGCTCAGTATTTTCGGTATAACAGATTTATTGCCCTTAACGGGTGTTACCTTGCCTTTTGTGAGTAAGGGTGGCTCAAGTATTATCAGCTGTTTTTGTCTCTTAGCGTATATCAAGGCTGTTGATGTGCGAACCTTTGCAAGCTTTAAACCCCGTCTTGAAGCAGAGGAAGGGGGCGAAGACCAATGAAAACCACAGCAAAAAGAGGTTTTGTAGTACTGTTGCTTGTGGTTGCGGTAACAGTCGGCTTGAGCATACTTGGTGTGCGCTTTGCGACCAACGGTGAAAAATGGTCAACTCTGAGAGCTAATGAGCACCTTAATGAAAACGGCAGTTTTATTGCCGCGGGTAACATTACCGACCGCAACGGTGAGCTTTTAGCTTATACGGAAAATGAAAAACGTATTTATAACGATTCCGAAAGAATAAGACGTTCCACACTTCATATTGTAGGTGATACCGAAGGCTATATTGCTTCAGGTGTTCAGACAGCATATAAAACAAGCCTTACGGGCTACAATCCAGTAACGGGTATTTATTCATTGAAAAAATACGGTAGAGGCAATGATGTGGTTCTTACAATTGATAGTCAGGTAAGTGCTGTTGCTTATGATAAACTGGACGGCAGAAAGGGCGTTGTTGCCGCGTATAACTACAAAACAGGCGAGCTTATTTGCTCTGTTTCGAGTCCCGATTATGACATCGAAAACAAACCCTCTACCGAGGAAATCGAGAAAAACAAGGAGGGTAAATACGAAGGTATTTACCTCAACAGACTCATTGACGGCCTTTATACTCCCGGCTCAACATTTAAAATAATTACCACCGCAAGTGCCGTAGAAAATATAGGTGATATAGACTCATTTACTTATACCTGCAATGGCGAAACTGTTGTTGACGGGGTAAAGGTCACTTGTCCGCGTGCTCACGGTAAAATGGATTTTGACGAGTGCTTCGCAAATTCCTGTAACGGTGCTTTCGCGGAAATTTCTGAAATGCTCGGTAAAGATAAACTCAGTGCAACTGCAAAAGAATTCGGTTTCGGTCAGAGTTTCAGTTTCGGTAACTCCGAAACCAAAGCAAGTACCTTTGATTTGTCGGATGCATCCGTTTCGGATACCGCTTGGGCGAGTGTGGGCCAGTATGATACTTTGGTTAATCCCTATCATATGCTTACGGTGTTAGGGGCTGTTGCCAATAATGGTGAAGCGGTATTGCCCTATACGGTTGACAGTATAAAAACCCCCTCGGGTTATACAGTTGAAAAAGGTACAACCGAGAGCAGGGAGTATATATCTCCTGAAGTTGCCAACGAAGTTAAACGAATGATGCGTAATAACGTTGAAACCAATTACGGTGATAATAATTTTAAAGGGCTTTCAATGTGCGGTAAAACGGGTACTGCGGAGGTTTCCGATAATGAGAAACCCCATTCATGGTTTGTGGGCTTCTCCGATAACGAGAAATGTCCCGTGGCAATTGTTGTAGTAGTGGAAAACGGAGGCTGGGGTTCGTCTGAGGCTTTACCTGTAGCATCCGCTACAATGGAGGCAATTTACAAATCTCTTGCGTGATTGTTAAGTTTTTATTACCAAGGCTTATTTTCATTGACTAATTGCGACAAATATTGTAAAATAATCTTCATATTGAAAAAATATGACTTGAAAGGCTGAAATAAATGAGTTTTATTGAATTTGATTCTGTTTACAAAAGATATAAAATGGGTGAGGTCGTCATAAATGCCGCGGACGGTGTTACCTTTAATGTTGAACAGGGTGAGTTTTGTGTTATCGTTGGTGCCAGCGGTGCAGGTAAAACTACCGTGCTTAACATTCTTGGCGGTATGGATGATTGTGACGACGGTAAAGTTCGTGTTGCCGGTGACCTAATAAACGAATACGACAGTAAGCGCCTTATTGAATACCGCCGTTTTGATGTTGGTTTCGTTTTCCAGTTCTATAATCTTGTACCAAATCTTACAGCTCTTGAAAATGTTGAGCTTGCAACGCAGATTGGTGCAAAGGCGCTTAATCCTGCCAAGGTTCTTGAAAGAGTAGGCTTAGGTGAACGTCTTAATAACTTCCCTGCTCAGCTTTCAGGTGGTGAGCAACAGCGTGTTTCAATTGCCCGTGCTCTTGCCAAAAACCCCAAGCTTCTTTTGTGTGACGAGCCCACAGGCGCTCTTGATTACAATACAGGTAAACAGATTCTTAAACTCCTTCAGGATACAAGCCGTGAAACAGGTATGACGGTTATCGTTATTACTCATAACTCAGCAATTACACCTATGGCAGATAGAGTTATTTCTATGAAAAGCGGACGTGTTGTAAGCACAGAAATAAACGAAAATCCTGTTTCTGTTGCAGATATTGAATGGTAAACTACCTATTTGAAAGGATAAAGCTAAGATGACAAATGCTTATTTTACAGACAGTTTCCGTTCAATAAAACGGACCTTCAGTCGCTTTGCATCAATTATAGCAATAGTTGCTATGGGTAGCGGTCTGTTCTGTGGACTTAATGCCGTAGGCCCCGATATGACTAATACGGCGAATACCTATTATGATGATTACAATCTTATGGATTTAAGATTACAATCGTATTTGGGTCTATACGAAGAGGATCTTGAGCAGGTTCGTCAGATAGAGGGCGTTGAGGCTGTACAAGGCGCTAAATTTGTTGACGGTTATGTTCAGGTAAAAAATGATAAAGATGAATATGAAGGTATAGTTGATATCGACGGTTCCGAGCTTACCATAAGAGTAATGGGTGTCGATTTGGACAAAGCCGTTAATTTTGAAAACGGAGCTGAAGACCCTAATTATATCAACCGCCTTGAGCTTCTGCGCGAGGGTGAGCTTAAAGAGGGTAGGTATCCTCACGCGCCCAATGAATGTGTTGTTACTTGTAGCGGTCTTACAACTCCGGAACAGTTTGTTATCGGTAATACAATTAAGGTTGTAGGTGATGACGAGGATATTTCATACTACCTTAAACACGATGAACTCACGATTGTCGGTGTTGTACAAACTCCTTACTGGGTTTCATATGAGCGAGGTGTAACCACCGCGGGTAGCGGTAAGCTGGGCGACTTTGTTTATGTAAATAACGATGCCTTTACCGATAAAATTACATATTACAGTGAAGCATACATCACCCTTGAGGGTGCGGATCAATTCGAAGCGTACACAGATGAGTACGATGAGTTTGTAGATTCAATGCGTCAAAGAATTGCAGAAAAAGCTGAGGGAATTGCCGCTAATCGCAGAGCACAGCTTTTCATAGGACTTGAAAACCGAGTTAATGATGCTAAGGTTAAAATTGATGGTGCCGAGGCCTCTGTTAATATGAAACTGGAGGAGGGTCGTAAGCAATTACAAAACCTTTATGAGTTAGAAAAAACCGGCGAACAACAATTAGCAGAAGCCCAGAAGCTTATGGATGAGGAATATGCTAAAGTTCAGGGTCAGTTACAGTCGGGCAGCAATGAGTATCTTGCTGCTGTGAACGAGTATAACTCTAAAATTACCGCAGTTTCTCAAGGCCAGATTGAGCTTGCCAACAAAGAAAATGATTACAATAACAAAAAAACTCAGGCTGATGCGGCTAAAAAACAGCTTGATGAAGCTAATGTTCAGTTGACAATTGCAGAAAAGGAAATTAAGTATATAGGTACGCTTATTTCTACAACCAAGAGTACCTTGGAAACACTTGAGGAGAATCAGGATGTTGCCCAAAGCGATTTGGATCTTGATGCAATGGCAGAAAGATTAAAGGAAACGAACCCTGAACTTGCGGCAATGCTTCTTGCGGCATCCGATCTAACGGCTCAGGGTATGGCAGCGGATGCTATCGTTGAGGTTGACCAGCTTCTTGACCAATATGAAACAGAGCTTGCTTATGCTAAGATTGAATATGATCAGGGTAAGGCGGAGTATGACAGCAGTTACTCCCAGTGGCAGGATGCAGATGCCAAACTCAAAACTGCCAACCTTCAGTTGACGGCGGCTAAGAAACAGCTTGAGGATGCAGAAAAACAACTCGAAGCATATAAAGAAAAAATACAATCAAGCGGTAATGAGCTTCAATTCGGTGCAATTGAAGCACAAACGAAATATATGACCGCACAGGCAACACTTGCTCTTAAAACAACACAATTCCAAAACATTAAGGACACTATCGCTGCCGCTGAGGCTCAGTTTGAGGAAGCGGAAAAAGAGGCAAATCAGAAGCTTGGTGTTGTGAAGACCGAGTATCAAAAAGGTGAGAGTCTTCTTCATAATATCAAAGAGGGCGTTGGCTGGAGTGTATATACAAGACACGATAGCCCCGGTTATACCGGATATGGTCAGGCTGCATCCAATATGGTGCGACTCGCCTATATTTTCCCAACATTCTTCTTTATCGTTTCAACAATGGTGTGTCTTACTACTTTAACCCGAATGGTTGAAGAAGAAAGGACTCAGTTGGGTACATTGAAGGCGTTGGGCTACTCTAACAGAATGATTTCGGGTAAATATTTATTGTACGCTGCTGTGGCAAGCTCCGTTGGTGTGATTTTAGGTATTGTTTTCGGTTTCATTTTCGTGCCGATGATAATATGTGCCGCTTGGGGTATTATGTACGAAATGCCAAGTACAATATTAAGCTTTATGCCGTTGTATCTTGTGCTCGGTGTGATTATCTCTTTGGGATCAACAATGCTTGCTGCATTCCTCGCGTGTCGAAAAGAGCTTGCGGCGGTGCCCTCCGTGCTTATGCGACCCAAGCCTCCTAAGGCAGGTAAAAGGGTATTCCTTGAAAACATTGACTTTATTTGGAAGCGTATGAATTTCACATCTAAAGTTACCGTCCGAAACCTTTTCAGAAACAAAAAACGTTTCATTGTAACGGTTATCGGTATTGCCGGTTGTACGGCTCTGCTTCTTGCAGCCTTTGGTTTACGTGACTCCATAAGCGGTGTTATTGACAATCAGTATGGGGAAGGTACGGGTATAGCTCAATATGACTTCCAGGTTGTTCTCGAAGAAGGTCAGGCTAATTATAATGACAGTAAAATTGTTGCCGATATAAATGCCGTTGATAATCTCGAAAAGTCAATGCTCGGTTATCTTAAGGTTTGTAAGGGTTATTCCGATAGAGCCGATAAAGATATGGAAATTGATATTCTTGTTCCCGAAAATCCGGCTGCAATGGGTGAATTTATAAATCTTAAGCTTAATGACAAGCCTGTTCCGTTGACTGATGAAGGTGCGGTTATTTCTAAAAAGCTTGCTGATAAAACTGATACAAAAATCGGTGACTTTATGACTGTTTCCTGGACCGAAGGCTCAAAAACCGCCGAGTATCAGGTTAAGGTTACGGGTATTGTAGATAACTATGCATTCCATTATGTATATATGACACCCTTCTACTATAATCAGATAACAGGTACAACGCTTACTTATAACTACCTTTTCTGTAAGATTGCGGATGGTTTGGAGCAAGGACATAAGATTCAACTTGAAAACACAATTAACGATATGAAGGGCGTAAGCGGTTCGGTATTTACCACCGTGGTTATTGATAACTTCAATAATATTATCGAAACACTGAACCTTGTTATTCTGCTTTTCATAGTTGCGGCTATGGCGCTTGCAATTGTAGTTCTTTATAACCTTAATAACATTAATGTTAATGAGCGAATCAGAGAGCTTGCAACACTTAAGGTTCTTGGCTTCTACAATGGTGAGGTTTCTGCCTATATTTATCGTGAGAACATTATTTTGACATTGATAGGTGTAGTGCTTGGCTTGTTCTTGGGTATACCGTTGAATGTGGCTGTTATAGGTGTTGTTGACATTGATACGCTTACATTTAAAACGCGACTTGAGCCACAGAGCTTCCTTATTGCGGTATTGTTTACTGCTTTAATGGCGGTGCTTGTCAATGTGATTATGCACTTTAAACTTAAGAAAATCAGTATGGTTGAGTCACTTAAATCTGTTGAATGATCAAAAAAACCTGCAGAGAAATCTGCAGGTTTTTTGATTACAGTATTATTTTTTTGGTGCTTCGTAATTGAGATATATTTCCTTGGTTTTTTCTGCACCGTTTATGTAGAGGTTAGCAAAGAAAAGCGCAAGCTCCTCAGTGGGAATTTGCATACCGTCATTCATCCAATCAATAAGTACGCCCGTAACAGCCGTAAGTATAAAATTTGTGGAATAACGAGCCGGGTTATCCTCTGAAAAAATTGCTTTTGTATCGGGAATGTTTTTTAACATCAGATAGCGTATTTGCTGATAAAGATGGTTGTCACCATCGTGATTTATAATAAAACGGCACAAGGATTCATTTTCTTTGCAAACCATAAGCATTTTGTTTGAATATTCAGCGAAGCCTTCAACGGTTGAAAAGGAAACAGTTGCTTCACTTATGATTTGCTCGAATGTCTGGTATGCTTCGTTTTGTATCTGGTGCAGCATATCGTGTAAATCATTATAGTAAAAATAAAACGTTGCGCGGTTAACATCTGCAAGGGTGGTTAATTCGGTAACGGTAATTTGATTAATACTTTTTGTTTCCAAAAGATCAAAAAGAGCATCCTTCAAAGCCTTTTTTGTTCTCTTAACACGTCTGTCAGTGTGGTTGAGGCGACGCTTATTTTCATTTATCAATATACCACATCCTCACTACGTATTTTTAGGTATTTTATCATATTAAGAATTATAAATCAAGGGTTTTTGTCAAAAAAGAATTAAGGTACAGAAATAAAAAAGGAGCTGTAAAAACACATTTTTTACAGCTCCTTCTATATATTCACATAAATCAATAGTAAACCTTACCGTTTTTTATTAATCGAAAATTACCGTTTTTTAAAACAGCTAATAAATCCTCGTTCGTTTTTATAGGGGTGTCTGTAACAATACCGCCTAAGCCTACACCGGTTTTTCGGTGACAATCACTTCCGCTTATTCTGATGGGTGAGTTGATTTCATCCGCCCATTTTTCAGCGTTCAGGTTAGCCTCGGGTGAGGCTTTGCCGTTATATACTTCAACGCCGTCAAGATATTTGTAATTTGACCTTGTAATAAATTCTCTGAATGGGTGTGCCTGTAAAACCAAGCAACCCTTTTCGTGAAACAGCTTGCTTGCTTTTTTGATATAAAGAGATAAAAGAAATGGGAGCTCATATAACAATTCTTCATTTATGCCGTAAATGAGATAATCATTAACTGTAAGATGGAAACGAAGCTCCATTCCCAGAAGCACGGTGAAATTTTCATCACTGTATTTTTTTGCTTCGCGGTATGCTTTGAGATAGTGGTCAATGGCTTTTTTCTTACTGAAGAAATCCGGTAAATCAAATGTCATAGGGGAGTAGTGGTCCGTAAGCACTATACCGGAATAACCTGCACTTTTATATTGTTCGATTAATTCTTTAACCTCCAATTGACCGCATCTGCTAACAAGCTTTGTGTGACAATGGGTTTCGTATTTATATTGCATAATATCTCCTCAGGACTTAATTAACTCTGCTATTATATATAAAAACTAAGTTTTTGGCAACTAATTTTTCGTTTTTTCAAGGATTGTTAATATTTTCTTGCAAAAACTAAAAAGCTATTGTATTATTAAATACAGTAACAGTTTTTAAGGAGTTGATATATGTGAATTTTTTTGAAGCTATATGGGCTGTGCTGGTAGCTATTTCTATGGTGCTTACGGGTTTTATGGATTATGGCACACCCGAAGCAACTAAGGAAGTTGAACTTGTTAAAGAAGAAAAAATGGTGCTTGATGCTGCTATGTACGCGGGTCAGGGTATTACGACCGACGGTGAATACTATTATACATCCGGCTCTTTGACCGGTTTAGGCATTGCAGGTCTCGCTAAATGGGATGCGGGTACCTTTGAGCAGGTTGCTGTTAATAAAAAGGCAATCCCTCAAAAATATATTGATGCTCATAATACGGATCATATAGGTGGTATCAGTTATTATGACGGTAAAATCTATGCTGCAGTTGAAAATGAAGCAGAGGATGTAAACCTTGTAATTACTTATGATTGCGAAACGCTCGAACCGACAGAAAGCTTCGTAGTGCGCACGGACCTTTTAACAGACGGTATTCCGTGGTGTGCCGTAGATGCGGATAACGGCTATCTTTATTGTTCACCCTTTAATGAAACTGATTATATTATAGCGTGTGACCTTGAAACTATGGAATTTTCACATATTATTGAGCTTTCCGATACCGTTTATCGTATTCAAGGTGGCGAGGTATATGAAGGTGTGCTTTACCTTTCAAATGATGCAGAAACCGGCAATGATAAAATTCTTACGGTAGATATAGCTACGGGCGAAGTAAATACACTTTGCAAACGTTCGTTACCCTCTTTAGCCGGTAACGAGGCAGAGGGACTTACAATTTGCCCCATGGATGACGGTACGTTCATCCACATTCTCGACTACGACAAAACAGTGGGTGTATACGTAAGACATTATAAGTTATCTGAATAATAAAAAGTCCGTTTACCTTTAGGGTGAACGGACTTTATCTTACAAAATCTTAATTTGATTTATTCACTGCTGTATGTTATCATTTAAATGGTGATAAATATGGCAGTGAAAATTCTTGTAACTGAAGATGATGTTTTCCTTCGTGACGGGCTTTGCGAAATGCTCAAAAAGGAAGGCTATGATGTTGTTACTGCAGGGACAATAGAGGATGCAAAGGAAAATTTTTTGAAAGAAAATTTTAATCTTATAATCCTTGATGTTATGCTTCCTGATGGTAACGGCTTTGATATGTGTAGCTTCATTCGCTCAAAAAAAGAAGATGTGCCCATACTCTTTTTAACTGCTTGCGATGATGAGGTTCAGGTGGTTCGTGGTCTTGATGCAGGTGCAGATGACTATGTTACCAAACCTTTCAAGCTTCTTGAGTTGCTTTCAAGAATCCGAGCACTTTTAAGAAGAAACAAATCAACGGTATACAGTTGCGAGAATATTGTTATTGATATAAACACAATGACTGTTAAAAAAGATGGCGAAAATGTTTTTGTTACTCCGACGGAGTTTCAGATTCTTTCTGCGCTTATAAGAAACAGCGGAGTTATTGTTACAAGAGCAATTTTATTAGAAAATATCTGGGATGAGGGTGGTTCATTTATTGATGACAACACTCTTTCCGTGCACATCAGCCGACTTCGTGAGAAAATAGGTCCTGAGCATATCATTACTGTCAGAGGCATCGGTTACAGATGGGAGGACGGCAAATGAGTCTCTTGGAAATCTGTTTGATTATTTCTGTTTGCTTATTAATTTTAGTTGTTTTGATTTTGTGCGTTTTGCATACTAAAAACAAAAGAAAAATGAAAAAGCTTACTAATAGTATCAATAAATATCTTGAAAAAGGCGAACTGACAAAATTCAGTACAAAAGATGATAACTTTGCACCTCTTCAGAATGCGGTTTGCGATTTGGAAAATGCTCTTGAGGTGCAAAAGCAAAACACCGAGTCCGAAACTAAAAAGAATACTGATTTTATTGCAGATGTTTCTCACCAGTTAAAAACCCCTCTTGCAGGACTTCGTCTTTATCTTGAAATGGATAACGCTCAGAATCCTACAGAGCATACAGAAAAAGAGCTTCAGCTTGTAGAGAAAACTGAGGAACTTGTTGCAAAGCTTTTACGCCTTGAAAAGATAAAGAGCGATACATATATTATGGATTTTCAGTTTTATGAAATCAGCGAAATCCTTAAAAGTATACTCCTTGATATGAAGCATATTTTCCCTGAAAAGCAGTTCGGTGTTGTCGGCAAAAGCCGAATGAGATGCGATAAGGAATGGCTTACAGAAGCTTTAGGAAATGTTATTAAAAATGCCTGTGAGCACACCGATAACAATGGAAAAATCAATATAACTATTGAAGAAAATGAACGCTCCACAATTGTTACGGTTTCCGATAACGGTGGAGGCGTTGATAAAGACGATGTGGGCAAGCTTTTCAAAAGATTCCACAGAGCTAAAAATGCTAAACCGCAAAGCGCAGGAATCGGTCTTGCAATTACCAAAGCTATTGTTGAAAAGCATCACGGAACAATCAGTGCCGTAAACACCGCAACGGGACTTGATATTATAATGTGCTTTCCTCATATTGATGGATATCAGGCTATTTGATTTTATCTCAAAATAAAAAATCTCCCTTTGGGTTGACAAAGAGAGAAAATAAACATATAATGTAAGTGAAATAAGGCAAACCGATAGACGGTTAGTCTTCAAAATTAGTTATAGAAATAACCGCTTAGTTTTGCAGACAGGGCGGGTATTTCTTTTTTGTTAAATTAACAACCAGTGCAATAATTGAAACGATAAGAGAGCAAAATAAAAACAGCTCACTATATGTAATCATAAGCACCGCCCTCCTCTCAGGAGGGAAAAGTGCCCTCCGTATAAAGAGGACTAACCGCCTACCGTTTAAGGTCTGCCTTATTCCGCAATTATTCCATCATAGGATATTTGAAAATTCAATATAGTAACATTTAAAACTGTCCGAAAGGGCAGTTTTTCTTTTATCTTACGAAATCTTAAGATAAAAGTCACTTAAAATTAAGATTGATATTTTATACTAAAGTCAACATAGAGAATCGGTATTCTCAAAAATCAAAATCAAAGGAGAGTTTTCTATGAATATTATCGAATGCAAAAATCTCACGAAGGAATATTTAAGTGGTGAAAATACAGTTGTGGCACTTAACGATGTGTCATTGGAATTTGAAAAAGGAGAGTTCTGTGCAATAACAGGACCTTCAGGTTCAGGTAAGTCAACATTTTTACACGTTTTAAGCAGTCTTGAAAATGCAACCTCAGGTGAGGTTGTTTATAATAACGAAAGCCTTAAGAACTACAACGATAATCAGCTTTCGATACTCAGAAGAAGACGCTTCGGCTTCGTTTTTCAGGCATATAACCTTGTGGAAGAACTTACAGGTTACGAAAATATTCTTCTTCCCATTATGCTGGATAAAAAGAAACCCGATGAAGAGTATCTGAAGAAAATTATTGATATTCTCGGCATTGAAGACAGACTTTCACATCTTCCGTCCGCTCTTTCAGGCGGTCAGCAACAGAGAATTGCTATTGCAAGAGCACTTGCAAATAAGCCATCAATCCTTTTTGCCGATGAACCCACAGGTAACCTTGACGGTAAAAGCGGTAGAGAGGTGCTTTCACTTCTTAAATATGTAAGCAAGGAGTTAGGAGTAACACTTATTCTTGTTACTCACGATTTGCACGTTGCCGAGCAGGCAGATAGAGTTATAAGAATCGAAGACGGTGCTGTTGTTGAAGACAGTAAATTCAATCAATAAAAGCAGGTGATTTCATGAAAAAGAAAAAATTAACCTTTAATTCCCTTGCTTTAGGAAACCTGAAGCACAGGAAGAAAAGATATACCTTGATGATTTTAGGTATCATTCTTTCAATGGTGTTTTCTTCGAGTATAATATATTTTGTTTTCAGTGCGTACACAACCTCAGCGGCCCAGAATAAAGCTGACAAAGGCTTGTATGATATGCTGTGTGCCGATTATGACGAGGATGTTTTCGGTGAAATGAAAAAATCCCATATGTTTGAAACAATCGGTACGGGTTCTGTTATAGGGTTTGCTTTTACTGACTCTGAGGATAAGCTGAGCGGTACTTCTGTGGCAAGGCTGGATAAGGTTTCAAAGGAGCTTGTTAACCCCGTGTTTATAAGCGGTACATACCCTCAGAATAAGGGCGAAATTGCCATTGAACAAACTACACTTCTGCAGTTAGGAATAGCCGCGAAGCCCGGTGATAAAATCACCCTCAAGTTCCAAATTCAAAATAACAACGAATTGATGCCCGAAATTAAAGATAAAACCTATGTTTTATCGGGTGTTCTCAGAGATAAGAGAGCAAATATCGCAACGAGCTTCGAGGATAAACAAAATATACCGACTGCGTTTGTTAGTGAGTATGAACAGGTGGATTTAGGCGGTAAGGATAATGTAATTTGTTACACGGAGCTGACTGATAAAGGTTATAACGATATATGGGGTATGTTTAGAGAGATACCAACTCTTTCGTCATCCTGTGTGTTTACCTTTAATGAAGAACTTGCGTTAAATGTTGATGAATCCCTGTCACTCGTGTATGTTTTAATAATAGTGGCAATCCTTTTGGTTGCATCATCATTGGGCATTATAAATGCTTTTACAACAAATTTAAAGGAACGTAAAAAACAAATCGGCTTATACAGAGCGGTAGGTGCCACAAAAAAACAAATATTTACTCTGTTTATGCGTGAAGCTGTGCTTCTCGGCATCGTTTGTACTCCCATAAGCCTGTTGATATCCTATTTCGGCGTAAAAATAATTGTAAACAATATTTTTGACGAAGCCTTTTTTGAGCCTAATATATGGATACTTCTTCTTTGCGGTGCTTTCAGTCTGTTGTGTGTTGTTTTAGCGTCAATGATACCGCTTTTTGCCGCTTCAAGGGTTACACCTATGCAGGCAATAAGGAATATTGAAACCGCAAGAAAACTGAAGAACAAAAAAATCCGGTCTCAGAAGCAGTTTACCGTACACAAGCTTCTTGCAAAAAGAGATTTAACCATATCCAAGAGAAAGCAGATATTTGTCAGCATTTTTCTTGTGATTACAATCGTCAGTTCTTCTTATGTAATGTCGGTTTTTACCTATGCTGTAAACGATATTTACAAAGAAGATTATGACTATTGCCTGAGCTTGTCAAGCTGGTCGGGTTCGTACTCCGTGAATTATCCCGAGGGTAATAATGGTTTTACAGAGAATCATAAGCAGACAGTTTTACTTAATGAAAATATACGCTCAGCCTACGGCTACAAAAATGCTAAAATCAACGCCCTTGTTGATAATTTCGATTCCCTTTCAAATTATAAGTTTCTTGCAGGATTAGAGTATACCAATGTCCCTGAGATAGGGAATTTACAAAATGTTAATGAGAATAATTACAGAAGCATTATAAAATACAGTAATCCCCCTGAATATACTGACATCAAAAATGCCGCAGGTTATAGCGGAGAGTTTCTTGATACCGAAATAATTGCCCTTGACGATGCGCTTATAGAGGAACTCAACGATAAAGTTTATAGCGGTAAGATTGATATCAATAAGCTTAACAGCGGTGAACAGGTTATTGTTTACGCACCTGAGGAAATGTATCTTGCAAGGAGAAGCGATGAATACGGAACGTCTATTTACACCTCCACCAAAAAGGAGCATATTCAGTATGCTATTGACACCGGTGATGATATTGAAATAATAGCGACCGAAAAATCCGATTACGAAGCAGGACAGAAGCTTGATTTAAGCTTGTTATATACAGAGAACAAAAACTCTGATTTCGATATGAACGGCGAACCGATAGTGAGTAAGGATGATGTTGCGGTAACCAACAAGCAGGTTGAAATCGGTGCGGTTATTGACTTTATGGACGAAACGACTATACCGAGATACAGTGATTGGGGTATAGTTACAACCGTACAGGGTATGGAGCATTTCTTTCCACGTTGTAAATACAGAGAAATTTATTTTGACCTTAAGGATGAATGTACTAAGGAGATTGATGAGGAGGTAACTCCGATTCTTAAATCCGTTGCTGATTGTGTTGACAATGGTTATTATCAATCAAACTACGGTATACAAATACAGCAGAAAAAAGAGTTAAGGAATTTTATGCTTCTTGTGTGCTCAATGCTTATACTCTTTTACACAATCAGCGGAAGTATTATTAATAATACTCTTTCTTCCAATATCAAAGAGGATAAAAAGAAAATAGGAACCCTCAGAGCCGTAGGTGCAAATAAAAAGGAAATAACCCTTTCGTACATACTTCAGCTTTTCTCAATGTTCAAATGGGGCTTCGGTATCGGTTTTGGTGCATTTGGTATCAGTTACATAATTCTTATGCTTGTGCCTGAACTAAAGGGCTTTGCGGATTATATGATATTCAATCCTTGGGTAACACTTGCCTTCGGCGTAATACTCTTTGTCGTATGTTCTTTAAGTGTCAGTGCAAAAATCCGAAAAGAAATGAAAAACAGTATTGTTGAGAATATAAGAGAGTTATAAATAATTCGTAATGCGATAGCCTATCATCCCTGTCCGCTTTGGCGGATAGGGAGGGGGACCGCCTTTTGTAAAGATGTTTTACACTTTATCTTCAAGCGTGACTGAAACTTAAAATTACAATACAGTTCGTCGGAGCGGTGGTGGGTAGTTCTCTTACGGGTAACTATCAGTTTGGTAAGCACGATGGAAAATTCCATACACTTGCGTTTACACATTTATAGAAGGATGTGATTATATGAAAAAATTATTTATATTTATGCTCTGCTTAATTATGTGCATAATGCCCTGCTTGGCGGCGGAAGAGGGCGCGGAGAATGTGACGGAAGCAATAGAAGTCACAACCGAAGCTACTACTGAAGCCACAACAAAAAAGGCGGAAGAAACCACCAAAAAAGCAGAATCAACAACCCGAAAAGAAAAAACCACAAATAAACCCGAAAAAGGAGAACAAGAGGAAAAACCTGAAAAATTTCCGGAGGTCACCGAGGATATGTCCCAACCAAGACTTATGGTAACAAGCTACAGTGTTGAGGGCGACTTCCTTACCCCTGAAAAAGTCGGTGTTGTCAGTATCAGTCTTAAAAATACCCATAATTCAAAATCGGTGAAAAACATAAAGCTTTCCATTAGCGAGGAATTGGACGAAATATGCCCCGAGGGTCTCGGAACAAAATATGTTTCAAATATAAGCGCGGGTAGCACTTATACTTGGAGTGTTAATGTTGAAACCGTCCATAATGCTATCGTTGGTGTGCATAAATTGAATTTTACCTGTGAATACGAGGATAAAAACGGTACACCGTATTCTGAAAATGCAACCCTTCGCGTTGAGGTAAGGCAACCCGTAAAACTTACCTTTGATGGTGCAAAGCTTCCCGTTAAGGTTGTTCAGGAGGATACGGTTACACTTAACATTAACCTTATGAACACAGGTAAATCCACTCTTTATAACTGCAAGGTAGATTTCGATATTGAAGGACTTGAATCAGGGGGTAGCAGCTTTGCAGGAGAAATTCCTGTTAGCGAAAGTAAAACCGCAACGGCAAATCTTCGTGTTGACAGCGAAAAAACAGGTAATGTAAAAGGCACAATTAAAATCACTTACGAAGACGCTTTCGGAAAGAGCTATGAACAAACAGCCGAGGTTAATACAATAATCGAAAAGAAGGTTATAAAAGCCGAGAAAACTGAGAAAGAAGAACCTAAAAATCCTCTCTGGTGGTTGTTTATTCTTGTGGGTTTGATTGTGGGCGGTGGAGCAGGTTTCGGCATACCCTTTGCAATCAACTCTAAAAAACAACGTGAAGAAGATGAGAAAAGACTATAAAAACTTTCTCGAAAATATTAAATGAAATAGCCCCTGTTTTCCGTAAAAGGAAGACGGGGGCTTTAAAACTATTGACAAAATATCTTTTTTGTTTTATTATGTAATTAAATTAAAATAATTACATAAAATACAGAAAGGAGGCGGTTTTGTGAATATTGATTACAAGGCTTTGTGTGTTGATTTGTTCGGAACCGATGATGTGTCGGAGCTTAGAAAAATTGCAAAGAAAATATATTATAATCGAAACGCGGGCAGAAAACATAAATTTACCCAGGCACAGGTGAATGAAATAGAGAAACTCCTTGAGCAGGGTGTTACGATAGAAAGTGTTGCAAAACGATACGGAACATCACGGCAGATTATTGATAAATACGTTAATCATCCGCCACAAAAGGGTTATACATTGCGTATGATGTATATGAACGGACAAAAAACCTGTACTATAATCGATGTTGATTTTACGAATGAAAGAATATTAATTAAAAATCGCACCGACGATATATTGCATAGGGCATTCGGCGTGATTGAAAACCCAACTTGGGAGCAGTTCGGGGAGTTTTTAGCAGACAGATGCTTTCCAAAAACAAGGGGTAATTTAAAGAGCCTTTTAAAAGAGCTTGACATCGATTCGTATGACCCGTTGCAGATTGTTGAGAAAACAAAGGGAAGAACCGCTGACGATAATTTATGGATAAAATTTAAATATTATCCTCAAAGGAGGGTTGAAAATGCAGACAATTGATTTTACAAACATTAAAAAGCAAGTAACCGAAAACCACACCTCAAAGGGTAATCAACCCAAATGGCACATTGAAAATAAATGGTATAAAGCGGACCATATGGGTTACGAAGCTCTTGCAGAGTATATTGTTTGTGAATTACTGAAAAAATCAAATGTTGAAAACTTTGTTGTATACGATTTGGTGCGTATCAGGTATGATAATAAAGAATGTGTAGGTTGTGTCAGCGATGATTTTAAAAAGGACTACGAGATGTTAATACCTCTTGAAAAACTTCATCGCCAGTATTTTGGTAAAGGTCTTGCGGATATGATAGCCCAAAAAGAAAACACAAAGGATAAAATACGCTATACTGTGGATTTCATTGAAAATGTAACGGGGCTAACTGATGTGGGCGATTATTTTGCAATAATGCTCGGAATTGATGCATTTTTCCTTAACGAGGACAGACACACTAACAATATTGCCGTTATTCGCAATGAAAAAACCAAGTTGTTTAAATTAGCGCCTGTATTTGATAACGGCTTGTCCTTGTTGTCCGATATGAATGATTATTCAACAGATTGTGAGATTTATGAAAATGTAAAAAAAGTGCAGGCGAAACCCTTTGATATGGATTTTGATGAACAACTGAACGCGGTGGAAGAACTTTACGGTTCAAAGTTAAAATTATATTTTAATCGAAAGGATGTTCAAAAACTTCTGAATGATTTAAAGGGTTTGTACGATGATAAAATTATAAAACAGGTAGAGTCAGTGTTATATGAACAAATGAGAAAATATCAATATTTCTTTTGAAAAAACAAAGGTATTGAAATCCAATCGGATTTCAATACCGTATCATTTTATACATTAAATCTGAAAAGAACTATGTCGCCGTCCTGCATTACGTACTCCTTACCCTCGGAGCGTACAAGACCTTTTTCTTTTGCAACCTGCATTGAACCGCAGTCCATAAGTACATCAAAGGAAACAACCTCTGCACGGATGAAACCGCGTTCAAAGTCGGAGTGAATTTTACCCGCCGCCTGAGGTGCTTTGGTACCTTTCTTGATAGTCCAGGCTCTTACCTCGGGTTGACCCGCCGTAAGGTAACTCATAAGACCTAAAAGGTCATAGCTTCTTTCAATGAGTAAGTCAAGACCGCCTGTTTCAATACCGAGTTCACCAAGGAACATCTCTTTTTCTTCCGCGTCAAGCTCCGCAATCTGTGCTTCAAGTTCTGCACAAATGGGGAGTACCTGACTTCCTTCTTCAGCGGCGAGAGCCTTTACCGCGTTGTAACGGGCGTTACCCTCAATATTTGATGAGAAATCATCCTCGCTCATATTACAGGCGTAAATAACGGGTTTTGCGGTAAGTAAAGCAACTGTATCTATAATCTCTTTTTCGTCGTCTGTAAGCTCAACTGCTCTTGCGCAAACACCGTTGTCGAGAGCCTCACGGACTCTTTCAAGAACTGAAAGCTCTGCGGCAAGGGATTTGTCACCCTTCATAGCCTTTGTGGTTCTGTCAATTCTTCTCTGTAATATTTCTGCGTCGGAGAGTATAAGTTCAAGGTTTATTGTTTCAATATCTCTCTGGGGGTCAACGGAACCGTCAACGTGCATAATATCATCGTTGTCAAAGCAACGTACTACGTGGATAATAGCATCAACCTCGCGGATATGTGAAAGGAACTTGTTACCCAAGCCTTCGCCCTGTGATGCACCCTTAACAAGACCCGCAATGTCAACAAATTCGATTGTTGCGGGTGTAACCTTTACGGGGTTATACATTTCGCAAAGTGCATCAAGACGTTTATCGGGAACGGCAACAACACCTACGTTTGGTTCAATTGTGCAGAAAGCGTAGTTTGCCGCCTGAGCCCCTGCATTTGTAAGAGCATTAAAAAGTGTACTTTTACCTACGTTAGGTAAACCAACAATACCAAGTTTCATTTAATAAACTTCCTTTTCATTATTTCGGGAAGTATTTTAACATATTATAAGCTGTATTTCAATGTTTTTAATTATAAATTATTCGGTGCGAGGGATAATATTTCCGAGGTGATAGTTTGAAATTCAGAACGGACCTTGCTCTCGAACGTAAGGAAATGATAAAAACCGATTTGGACGGGGTAGAGGTAAGGGAATATGAAAACGACGAATGTAAAACAACGGTTATTGATATAAAAACACCACAGGCGGCAAAAAAATTGGGTAAGGGTGTGGGCAGATATATTACCCTTGAAATGAACGCTTTTTCCGACGAAGCGGCGGTGTCAGACGGGCGGGTACAAGCCCTGACGGAAAGGATAAATAAGCTTATTCCCCAAGGTGACGGTACTGTGCTTGTAGCGGGAGTGGGTAATATGGATATTACATCCGATGCCCTGGGTCCTATGACCGCATCAAGGATTTTTGCTACACGTCATATAGATGATGAACTTCGTAAAAATGCGGGATTTAATGAGAAGTTGCGTCCCGTGTGTGCGGTTTCCACGGGTGTTTTAGGTCAGACGGGTATTGAATCAAGCGAATATATAAAGAGTATATGCCGTACCGTTAATCCCCGTTGTATTATAACCGTGGATGCCTTGGCGGCGGGAAGTGTGGCAAGGCTCGGTACTACCGTTCAGATGTCCGATACGGGCATTGCCCCCGGCTCGGGTATAGGTAATACCCGCAAAAGAATTGACGAGGATTTTTTGGGTGTTCCCGTTATTGCCATAGGTGTTCCTACGGTAGTTGACGCGGTTTCACTTGCCTGTGAAATATCGGGTGCGGATATAAATCAGATTAATCAGAAACGAGCCAGAAAGGGTGCGGGTCTTATAGTAGCCCCAAAGGATATTGATTTGATGGTTAAAAATGCGTCATATCTACTTGCTCTTGCTATAAATTGTGCGTTGCAACCCACTCTTAGTGTAAAGGAACTTTACGCCTTAATGTAATAAACAAACCTCTGTCATCATAATTTTTAGGTGACGGAGGTGGTCATAATGGGCGGTCGTAACAGTTTTAAGGGTGTGCTTTCTTTTGGGCTTTGTGCCGTACTTATTGTTGGTAGTATTTACGGTGGGGATTTCTTTGGTGTTGCAACAGGGTTTCTTTTTGATAAGCTTTGCAATAATAAGGAGATTAACGCGGTTCTCAGCACCAATAGTAGCTTTGTAGGTAGCAATAAAACCTATTCTATATCGGGATACGGCGGTGGCGGTTACGCCAACGCGGTAAGCAACACTCCCACGGATATTGAAACTCTTAAAAAACAGGCTCAGGCACAGTATAAAAACTATAAAAAAAGTGGCGACATTCAGGAGCAACAAATGGGTGCTACCGCTAAAACTATTGTATACGGTGCAATTGAGGTGGATAACAAAACCTCTGAGACAATATCCGTTAAAAATCTTCTTTCTGAAACTCCCTCTTATAAAACTATAACCAAGGATAAACCCTGTATTCTTATATACCATACCCATTCCACTGAGGGGTACGAAATGCTCGATTTAGGGTGGTACTCCAATCAATACGTATCACGTACTACCGATAAATCAAAGAATATGATACGTGTGGGTGATGAGCTTACTAAAACCCTTGAAGCGGCAGGGTATAAGGTTATTCACGACCGCAATATTTATGATACGTCCTATAACGGTGCTTATTCCCGTTCAAGGGTGAGCGTTGAAAAGTATCTTGAAAAATACCCCGAAATACAGATAACTCTTGATGTGCATAGGGATGCCATTCATTACGAAAGCGGAACAAAACTGAAACCCACCGCCACCGTAAACGGTAAAAAAGCGGCACAGGTTATGATAATTTCAGGGTGCGAGGGTGACGGAGTTGAAAATTTCGGCTCTTGGGAAGAAAACCTTGTGTTCGCCCTTGATTTGCAAAACACCGCAGAGGAAATAGCACCGGGACTTATGCGACCGATATTTTTTTGTAACAGAAAATATAATATGGACGTGACCCCTTGCTCACTTCTGCTTGAATTCGGAACGGATGCCAATACTCTTGAGGAGGCGGTGTATTCCGCTCAGTTAATAGGGGAGTCCCTTGTGAAAATGTTAGATAAAGAGGTTAAAAAATAATTATGGAATTTAACAGATTATTAAATGCTTTTACTGTTTCGGCAATTATAATTTTACTTGTAACGGCTCTTGTCAGTGCGGGTTTTACCGTTTCGAGCCGTGCCGAGAGTAATCTCGGGGTTGTTAATAACTCGGAATATGAGAAAAATAACCAACTTACACACCATATATTTTAACAAAACGTAAAAAAACCGAGTTTTTTTGTTAAAGTGTAGAAAGTCTATTGAAAAAATAATAAGTTTATTGTAAAATATTAGCAAAGAATGGAGCACTTTAATAGTGTAACAATCTTTCGTTATACCCATAGGAGATGAACCAATGTCACTTAAGCTTAATACCCGTTATCTCGAGGGTTTTGTTAACTCATCCGATGTTGACAAAATTGCTCCCGAGGTTGAGGCGGCGGTTGAACTTCTTAACTCCCGTACAGGGGCAGGTAACGACTTCCTTGGTTGGTTGGACCTTCCCGTTGATTATGACAAGGCGGAGTTTGAAAGTATCAAAAAAGCTGCCGAAAAAATCCGTAACGATAGCGACGTGCTCGTTGTTATCGGTATTGGTGGCTCATATTTAGGTGCAAGAGCTGCCATAGAATTCTGTAAATCACAGAATCGCAACTTGCTTGAAAAACCCCGGATTATTTTTGCAGGTAATACTCTTTCCTCCGCGGCACTTGCTGAGGCGGTTGCTCTTTGCGAAGGTAAGGATTTTTCAGTAAATGTTATTTCAAAATCGGGCACTACTACCGAGCCCACAATTGCTTTCCGTGTTTTCAAAAATCTTCTTGAGAAAAAATACGGCAAAGAAGAAGCAGCTAAGAGAATCTACGCTACTACCGATAAGGCAAGAGGTACTCTCAAAGAGTTATCCGACCGCGAAGGTTATCAGACCTTTGTAATTCCCGATGACGTAGGCGGCAGATATTCAGTTCTTACTGCCGTTGGTCTTTTACCCATCGCAGTTGCAGGTATTGACATCGACTTTATGATGAAAGGTGCGGCGGATGCCCGCGAGGCTTACGGCGAAGGAGATGTTCACACCAACGATTGTTATAAATACGCCGCAATGCGTAATATCCTTTACCGTCAGGGTAAATCTGTTGAGATGATGGTTTCCTACGAGCCTGATTACACTCTTATGAATGAGTGGTTCAAACAGCTCTACGGCGAAAGCGAAGGTAAGGACGGCAAGGGTATTTACCCCTCATCCGCTATCTTCTCAACTGACCTTCACTCTTTAGGTCAGTACGTTCAGGACGGCGAAAGACTTTTATTTGAAACTGTTGTTACATTCGATAAACCCAAAAACGAACTTATTATTGAGCTTGACCCCGAAAACGGTGACGGTTTCAACTTCGTAGCGGGTAAGAGTGTTGACTACGTTAACAAAAAGGCTTTCCTCGGTACTGTACTTGCTCATACCGACGGTAAAGTTCCTAATATGATTCTTGAATTGGACGAAATGAATGAATATAACTTCGGTTATCTTGCATTCTTCCTCGAAAAAGCTTGTGCAGTTTCAGGCTACATTTTAGGAATCAATCCTTTCGACCAACCGGGTGTTGAAAGCTATAAAAAGAATATGTTCGCTCTTTTAGGTAAACCCGGTTACGAGGAGCACAAAAAAGCACTTGAAGCAAGACTGTAAGGTGATAATTACAGTCAACCTAAAATCAGAAATCACGCCGTAAGGCGAGAAATAAACAACGGAGGTAAATCATTATGGTTTCACTTATTATAGGCAACAAAGGTTCCGGTAAAACAAAAAAACTTATTGCTCTCATCAACGAGGCAGTAGCAGCTTCCGACGGAACTGTCGTTTGCATCGAAAAATCCCCGTTACTTACTTATGAGGTAACCCACAAAGCAAGACTTATCGAAACAGAAAGATTTGACATTCAGGGCTGCGACGCATTCTACGGTATGGTATGCGGTGTTATTGCACAGGACCACGACTTAACAGATATTTTTGTTGATGCTACATTCAAAATCGTCGGCAGAGATTACGATAAGTTTGCTGAACTTATAAATAAAATTTGCAAGGTATCCGATGAAGCAGGTGTTAATTTCGTATTTACTGTTTCCGAAGATCAGGATAAGCTTCCCGAAGCTCTTTTTGCAAATGCAAAAGTAATCTGAGTAAAGTTAAAAACCTTGTATTCGATTTCGGATACAAGGTTTATTTTTTGCTTTTGTTTGCTAAAGAAATTTATAAATTGATATTGACAAAAAGGGTTTTAGATAATATAATATTCGGGTATGTTGAGAGGTAATGCGTATGATTATCGAACTTGAATCTGTTTTCAATACGGAGGGGATGAAAATTCCCTTTGACTACGAGCTTTCACTTTCCAATGTGTCAGTTTCGGGTTTTACACCTATTACGGCTCCCGTAAAGGTTAGCGGCAGTATTGAGAATAGGGCGGGTATAGTTAATCTTATTGCCAAAGCCGACTTGGTCTACGAGGCTCCCTGTGACCGTTGTGCCACGGATGTTAAGCGTGACTACTCTTTCCCTGTTGAGCATACCCTTGTGGTTGCCCTCGAAAGCGGTGACAACGACGATTTCCTCGAGGTGCCCAATATGCGCCTTGACCTTGACGCCCTTGTTGAAGAAGATGTCAATCTCGCTCTTCCTTCAAAATACCTTTGCAACGATGACTGTAAAGGTCTTTGCCCCACTTGCGGTAAAAACCTTAATAAAGACCAATGCGATTGTAAAGCACCGATAGACCCCAGAATGGAAGTGCTTTTAAAGCTTTTGGAAGAGTAATTAATTTAAACATTATATAGGAGGTAAGACTCATGGCAGTACCCAAGAGAAGAGTTTCCAAAGCAAGAAGAGATAAGAGAAGATCCAACGTTTGGAAAATGGACGCAGCTGCACTTGTAAAGTGCCCCAACTGCGGCGATTACAAGAGACCCCACAGACTTTGCACAGCATGTGGCTATTACAACGGCAAACAGGTTATTTCAGTAGACTAATCTGTAATAGTTTGTAACTCGTATTTCAGAGGGCGGTGAGAGGATTCTCCCCGCCCTGTTGGACGTTTTTATTGTTTTCATAAGGTGGTGAGTTCAGTGTCTGTTAAAATTGAGAATGTTTTGAACGGCTCTTACGGTGAAAAAGCGGGAGTTTTAAGTGGAGATATTCTTGTAAGTATCAATGGTAACGAGATTTTTGACGTCCTGGACTACCGTTTTTATATTCAGTCACGAAAACTCAGTCTTTCTTTGTTGCGACAAGGTGAGGAAATTTCTGCAAATATCCGTAAAAGTGATGAATATGCGGATATCGGACTTGAATTTAACACCTACCTTATGGATAAACAACATTCCTGTAAAAATAAGTGCATTTTCTGTTTCGTTGACCAGATGCCCAAGGGTATGCGTGATACATTGTATTTTAAAGATGATGATTCCCGTATGTCCTTCCTTTTCGGTAATTATATTACACTTACGGGTCTTTGCGAAAGGGAAATACAACGTATAATGGATATGCACATTTCACCGGTTAATATTTCCGTTCATACAATGAATCCTGAACTGAGGGTTAAAATGATGAAAAACCCTAACGCAGGTAAAGTGCTTAGTGTTCTCGACAGATTTTCCGAAAAGGGAATTGAGATGAATACCCAGCTTGTACTTTGTCCGGGTATAAATGACGGTGACGAATTGCGTTTTTCTTTAGAAGAACTTTCAAAACTTTACCCGAGCGTTAAAAGTATCGCGGCAGTACCCGTGGGACTCACTAAGTACAGGGACGGACTTTATCCCTTGCGTACTTATACTAAAGCGGAAGCATCACAGGTCATTGATATTATTGACGAGTTTAATGCCCATTTTAGTTTCTTTAACGGCGGTAAAATTCTTGCTTACGCTTCGGACGAGTTTTATTTAATAGCCGAGAGACCCTTGCCTGACGGGGATTATTACGGCGAATACAGTCAACTTGATAACGGCGTAGGTATGTGTACACTTCTTAAAGAGGAGTTTATGTCGGCTCTTGAGGAAACACCCGAAAGAGAAGTTAATAAAAAACTTACCCTTGCAACGGGCTATGCGGCGTACGATTTATTAAATGAACTTTGCCGTAAGGCTCAGGAAAAATTCAAGGGACTAAGTATTGATGTTATAAAAATAAAAAATGAGTTTTTCGGTGATACCGTAACCGTTGCGGGACTTGTAACGGGTATCGACTTTAAAACTCAGTTAGAAAAATCGGATTTAGGCGAAGCGGTATTAATACCCCGTGTTTCCCTTCGTAATGAGGGGGATAAATTTCTTGACGATATTACTGTTGAGGAATTAAGCGAAGCCCTTAAAATCCCAGTTATACCCGTGGAAAATGACGGGTATAAATTACTTGAAACCATTATTGACGGAGGTGTTTGATATGGCAAAACCTGTTGTTGCCATTGTAGGCAGACCCAATGTGGGTAAATCGACCTTGTTTAATAAGCTTACAGGTACACGCCTTGCTATTGTGGATAATACACCCGGTGTTACCCGTGACCGCCTTTTTGGTGATTGCGAGTGGTTGGGTCACAATATGTTACTTGTTGATACGGGCGGTATTGAACCCTATTCAAATGATGTTATACTTTCTCAGATGCGTCGTCAGGCTCAACTTGCCATAGACAGTGCCAATGTAATTATACTTGTTACAGATGTGCGTGACGGTGTTGTGGCTACGGATGCAGAAGTTGCAACTATGCTTCAGAAAAGCGGTAAACCCGTTGTTTTAGCCGTAAATAAATGCGACTCATTGGGTGCACCACCACCTGAATTGTACGAGTTTTATAACCTTGGTATCGGTGACCCCATACCTGTTTCATCGGTTCACGGTCACGGTACGGGTGATTTGTTGGACGAAGTGCTTAAGCATCTTCCCGACGAATACCTTGTTGAGGATAAGGATGAGGACGACTATATAAAGGTTGCGGTTATCGGTAAACCTAACGTTGGTAAATCCTCCCTTGTTAATAAAATCATCGGTGAGGACCGAATGATTGTTTCAAATATTGCGGGTACTACCCGTGATGCAACGGACAGTTTCGTTGAAAACAGTTACGGTAAATTTATGTTTATTGATACTGCGGGTCTCCGCCGTAAATCAAAGGTTGAAGATGCAGTTGAAAGATACAGTGTACTCAGAACCGATATGGCGGTTGAACGAGCCAATGTTTGCGTTATTATGATTGATGCCCTCGAAGGCTTTACCGAGCAGGACAGTAAAGTTGCAGGCAGAGCTCTCGAACAGGGTAAGGGTTGTATTATTGCGGTTAATAAATGGGATGCCTACGAAAAAGACGGCAGAACAATGGACTCATACCGTAAGGAACTTATGAAGGACTTTTCATTTATGTCCTTTGCACCCATTATCTTTATTTCTGCAAAAACAGGTCAGAGAGTCGACCGACTTTATGAGCTTATAAAATTCGTTGATACTCAGAATGCAATGCGAATTAAAACGGGTCAGCTTAACGAAATTCTCGCGGCGGCGACACTTCGTGTTCAACCTCCTACGGATAAGGGTAAACGCCTTAAGATTTTCTATATGACTCAGGCATCTACAAGACCCCCAACGTTCGTTTGCTTTGTTAACAATGCGGAACTTTTCCATTACAGTTATCAACGTTATATCGAAAACCAGATTCGCGAGGTCTACGGACTTGAGGGAACACCCGTTCGTTTCGTAATCCGCGAACGTGACGAAAAAAGCAGACACTGATATAAAAATCCACCTGAATTTTCAGGTGGATTCTTTTATGAATGATGATTAATGAAGAATGAATAATTAGGGGACACTTCGTGCCGATTATAAATATAAAATCAGACACTCTTACTCTCTACGAACTCTTCGTTTTTATCAAATCCAAAAACAACGCTTCGGTACGTCCATCCTGCAAATCACATATCCAAGCTTTACATTCATCTATAAATTCTTGATTTTGTTGGGATAACGGCTTTTCGCACTCCGTTTCTACCAAAAGCTTTAATAAATCAATAATGGTTTCGTCATCGTCATACATATCAGAGCAATTTTTGCCTATATAAATTTCTTCTGTGCGTTGTTGAGCACTAATTAATATATTCTTCACTTCAGGCTCACTGCATACGTTTATAGCATCTGTTATGGCGTTAAAAAGATATCTGTACATTTTCTTGAATGCATCCAAATCTCGTATAATCTGAATATCCGTCATTACTCTCACCTTAGCTACATATAATGTTTACATTATATAATGTATTAGTCTATATGTAAATACCAAAAATAAGATACGATTATAAAAAATATCTAATGAGGACGTATCTTATGATAAAATTAAGGGTTAAACAGCTTCTTGAAGAAAATAATAAAACAAAATATTGGTTATACAAGCAAATGGGGATGAGCTACCAAAATTTCAGTAAAATGATAAACAACGAAACCAAATCCATTCGTTATGAAAATATCGAAACTTTATGTTTGATTTTTAACTGTACTCCTAATGAGCTTTTTGAAATCACCGAGCAATAAATACCTTATCATTTACAGCCATCCAAAAGGGTGGTTGTTTTGGTTCTTTAATAAAAACAATTTACAATCGGCTTTGCCCTTTAACTCCTCACTCATAATTAAAAAAACCGCCTGACTTTCGGTCGGGCGGTTTTGTCAATTCTGTTTTCTTACAATTCTGTATTCATCATCAGCCCTGAAGTAGGGGCAGGCATCATTGGAGGATGTTAAGAATTTCAGGTATTCATCTTCGTCAAGTTCAATATCACAAAAGTATTCTTCCAAATCTTCGTCGTATCTGTAATTTTCACACATATCGCACATTGCCATAGTTTTACCTCATTTGTGATATTTTCCGTTATTGTTTATCTGAAAAGCCCTGTAAATTTGTTCAAGGAGCATAACCCTCATTAACTGGTGGGGGAATGTCATAGGTGAAAAAGAAAGTCTGCAATCGGAAAGCTTTTTGATTTCGGGCGAGAGACCGAATGAACTGCCGATTATAAAAACGATACTGCTTTTGCCGTTGAGGGTGACATCTTTAATATTCTGGGCTAATTGTTCACTTGATTTCTCTTTACCCTCAATACAAAGGCTGAAAACATAACTTCCGTTGGGGATTTTCTTTTTTATTTCCTCCGCCTCTTTAGTAAGAGCGGTGTCAATTTCTGTTTGTGAAGGGGAGTCGGAGAGTCTTACGGGGTTAAGTTCAATAATATCAACTTTACAGTAGGCGGATATTCTTTTTGTGTATTCGTCAACTGCATCCCTCAGGTATTTTTCTTTGAGCTTACCCAAGGCTATAACTGTAATATTCATTATTCTAATCCTAAATACGGGGCAGGGTTAAGCCTGTTACCGTTTAATCTTACTTCAAAGTGAAGGTGAGCACCGAATGAATAACCCGTGTTACCAACTCGACCGATTGTCTGACCTTTTTGTACATAGTCACCCGCACTTACCATAAGTGAGTTATCAAGCATATGAGCATAAAGGGTTTCGACACCGTTGCCGTGGTCAATTTTAACGTAGTTACCGTAACCGCCCGTGCTCCAACCTGCCTCGGTAACAGTACCCGCGGCACCTGCTACAACCAGTGAGCCCGATGCATTAGCACCCGAGATATCAATACCCCTGTGATAACCGAGACTTCTGTGACCGTAGGGTGAAGTAACAGTATAAAGGTTAACAACGGGCCAACAGAAAATACCCGTGGTCTGGTAAACTGTGTATGAACCCATTGAAAGGCTCTCCGCACGGATACCGCGTTCAACAATCTGGGTGACCGGTTGTGTCAAAGCAACACTCATAAGGGGCTCGGAAAGAACCTTTTTATCACCGATATATGTAACGAGGTCGATAGCGTATTCAGTACCGTTCTGACCTGTTCTTCGTACTCTTGTGTCACCAACGAAAAGCTTATTTGTCTGTATTTCAACAGTTTCAAAATCTGTATGGTTGATGTTTTCTTGACACTCAGTGTGCCTTACCGTGAGGACCTTGGGGTCATTGAGCGCCACCTTTAATTGTTCATTTGAGAAAATGTTTTTATCGTCAGGGGCATAATAAGCTTGTTTTACTGTGATTTTTTCTGCAAAGGAAACTGATGATGACGGATAAACCTTTTTGGCTAACTCAAGCAATTCATTAATGGTTTTTTGTATAGCCGTACTGTCTTTAACAGCACAAAGGAACTCACCGTCGATATAAACCTCGTTTACAGCTGTTAAGCCCTCGGCGTATTTGTCGATAATAGCCTTAGAGAGTGTATTTGCTGAACGCACATTATATGCATCGGTGCGTTTCTCTTTAGTTTGAAAATCCGGTGCGTTCTCTTTACCAAGAGTTTCAGTTGCGTGTTTCTTCACTGAATCCGCAGCTTTTTGAGTGGGGGCGTAGCCTACGGTTTCACCGTCAACAATAACTGCTACTGCTTTTACTTTGTTGCTGTTTTGATATGCAACAAAAACGCTCGTACCTATAACTGCCACAATGAGTAAAAAAACAACAGTACGTTTAAATAAAAGCTTGGCAGAGGAAAAAGAAGCCTTATTAAAATGAAAAAGCTTTTTTAAAGCACCGAAGATTTTTTTGAAAAAACCGCCGATGATTTTCCACGTTACAAGACCAAGATTATATATGCAATTGTAAATGAAATCAAATAATTTTTCCATAATACTCGCCTTTATAAAACATATACACTAAATATACCACAGATTTGTATTATTAACAAGAGTAAAATAATGAACAAACTATAAAAAATACAGCCTTGCATATTTACAAGACTGTAAAAAATTTATTTTTTGCTGCCACCGAAAATGTCGGACTCAATGAAGTCAACACCGAAAGCACGACAGTAGTTTAATGAGAAAATATCGTTGGCAGTCCAGGCACCAACCTTAAGACCGCGGGAGTGGAAGTCATTCATCATCTTTTTGGATAATGTCTTATAATCAACGTCAATATCAAAGCCGTATTCAAGGCATTTTGAATAGTCCATACCCTTGCCGTAGGTGAGCATAATCTTTAAATCGGGGAAAGCCTCGTGTGCTTTAACGAGGTTCTCAAATTCAAAGGACTGAAGCATACACATTTTAAGGTCATAAACTTCAGCAGCGAGAGTAAATACGTCGTGAATCTGCTCGTCAGAGTATTCGCCTTTAAGCTCAATAAAGCAAATGAGATTATTATCACGACAGATTTCAAGGTATCTCTCAAAAGTGCAGATGTAAACATCCTCTTTAACCTTGTCGGTTTTAATGGGTTTAGCGGTAAGTTCCTCGTAGGTGGCGTCCGCTACCATAAGGCTTGTGCCGTCTTTAAATACAACGTCATCATTGTGGTTTGCTACAAAAACACCGTCTTTAGTAATACGTATATCTGTTTCAATACCGCCCGAGCCGTTTTTAACCGCACCTAAGAAAGCGGGTTCTGTGTTACCCGGGTATTTTGAGCTGTAACCACGGTGGGCAATCATACAAATATCCTTATGTATATATTTATTTACCGCAACTCCTGCGGCAACTGCACCGACTGCACCTGCAATACCTGCGACAGCAATTGCTAAGGGTTTTAAGCTTTTAGCCATAATAAACACTTCCTAAAATGTAATGAGTTAATTTTATATCTTTTAACCCTTATTGTCAACAAGACAAAATATTTTAAAAATATACGTAAGTTTATTGTTTATTTTAGTAAAGTATGGTATTATATTACTAATTATGGGTAGTATGCCTTGATTCAGACGGAGATGTTATGGATTTTAAAAATACATTTAATGAATATTACCGAACTTATGCGGCAATTGACCTTGATGCCATTGCTCATAATCTTGGTGAACTAAAGAAGAAAATAAAAAAAGGCGTTCTTTCCCTTGCTATTGTTAAGGCGGATGCTTACGGTCACGGTGCTGTGGGCGTCGCTAAAGCCATTCAGGAAGATGTAGATTATTTCGGTATCGCGGAACTTGGGGAAGCGGTGGAACTGCGTGAAGCGGGGGTCAATAAGCCAATTCTGGTGCTTTCTTATACCTCTCCCTATCAGTATGAAACCTTGGTTAAGTATGAGCTGACACAGACTATTTTCAACTATGATGATGCGGTTGCCCTCTCTCAGGCGGCGGTTAAGTTAAAAAAGATAGCGAGGGTTCATATTGCGGTTGATACGGGTATGTCACGTATAGGTTTCTTCTGTAATGATGAAAGCGTTGAAACTGTTAAGCGTATTAACGATTTACCCAATATTTATATTGAGGGTATTTTTAGTCATTATGCCTGTGCGGACTGCGAAGAACGTGAAACTACCAACAAACAGACAGCGGTTTTCAAGGATTTTATTGCTAAACTGGAGAACCGTGGAATGTATATCCCCATTAAGCATCTTTGCAACAGTGCGGGACTTTTAAGTGTTGACGAACAGTTTGATATGGTGCGTTTGGGCATTGTTATGTACGGTCTTTATCCCGACCAATGTGTAAATGACGGTACTTTGGATTTAAAACCCGCTATGAAAATAGTGAGCCACGTTTCCCACGTTAAGGAAGTCCCGTCGGGTAGCGGTGTCAGTTACGGGCACACATATTTTACCGATAAACCAACCCGCATTGCCACCGTTTGTATCGGTTATGCGGACGGGTATTCCCGTAGCCTTTCAAACAAGGGTCGAGTACTCATTAACGGTCAGTATGCCCCCGTAATCGGTAGAGTTTGTATGGACCAGTTAATGGTTGACGTTACGGCTCTTTCGTCGGTTAAGGTAGGGGATGAGGTAATAATTCTCGGTACGGATGGTGAAAACTCAATTACCGCCGAAGAAATTGCAGAGCTTACGGACACTATTAACTATGAGGTTGTTTGTCAGTTCCAGAAACGTGTTACAATTCTTCAGTATAAAAATAATGAACTAACCAATTGAGGTGGTTTTTTGAAAAATCAGGATATAAATATCCGCGACCCATTCGTAGTAGTTGTTGACGGTAAATATTATATGTACGGCACGAGAGCCGAAAATTTTGGTCAGGGTACGGGCGGATTTGACGTTTATGTGGGTGATGACCTTGAAAATTGGTCCGAGCCTAAAGAAGTTTTTTCATCTGATAAGTATGGATTGAATACCAGAGCAAACTGGGCTCCCGAGGTTCATTTTTACAAAGACACTTATTATATGCTGGCAACCTTTGTTAAGCCCAATGGCTTAAGAGGTACATATATTCTTAAATGCGACACCCCCGATGGTGATTTTGAACCTCTTACAGGTGAGGCTATTACACCTTGGGAATGGGAGTGCCTCGACGGTACATTGCATTTTGAAAAAGGCAAGGTTTATTGCGTTTTCTGTCACGAGCATACACAGATTCTTGACGGTACAATCTGCCGAATGGAATTAAGTGATGACTTAACACACGCCGTAGAGGAGCCCGTTGAGCTCTTTGCCGCAAGTTCATTTCTTAAAAGAGAAGCAACTGAAAAAGACCATAATGTTACGGACGGACCATATCTTTACAGAAAAGAAGACGGTAAGCTTCTTATGATATGGTCAACCTGTTACAACGGTTACAGGCAATGTGTAGCGGTTTCCGATAATGGTTCCGTTTGCGGTAATTGGTCCCATCTTCCGACGCTTTTTGACGATGACGGTGGTCACGGAATGATATTTAAGGACTTGAATGGTGAGTTAAGGTTAACTTTACATTGCCCCAATATATCACTTGAGGAGCATCCGGTGTTTTTCAGACTTACCGAAACCGAAGGTTCGTTGAAGATTATCAAATAGTTTTGCGGAGGTATAACCGTGAAGAAAATTTCATCATTTTTTAAGAGTTACATAGATATTATTGCACTTATTTTTACAGAGCATAAGGATAATATATCACAGGTATTCAAGCTTTCTGTTGCCGATCTGAAAAAGACCTATACCGGCTCCGCTTTAGGATGGGCTTGGGCAGTTATTAAACCCTTGTTTACGGTTTTCATTTATTGGTTCGCTGTTTCCGTTGGTTTAAGAAGCGGTAGCGATATAGGTGAATATCCATATATTTTGTGGCTCGTTTCGGGTATTATAGCTTGGTTTTTTATGACGGAATGTATTACGGGCGGAACTAACTGTATAAGACGTTACAGCTACCTTGTTACAAAAATGAAATACCCTATTACAACAATTCCCACCTTTACAAACCTTGCTTCATTCTATATACACTTGGTGTTGGTAGTTTTTGCGGTAGTTATGTTCTGGGTAATGGGCTTTGCTCCTACGGTATACTTATTACAGCTTCCGTTGTATATGATTCTTATGTTTCTTTTCTTCAATGCCTGGTCATTGTTCGCGGGATTGGTTTCTGCAATAAGCAAGGACTTTTCGAACCTTATAAAATCCGTAAACATAGGTGTTTTCTGGCTTTCGGGCGTTATATGGAATGTGAATAACGTGGGTGACAGTAAAATTCTCAAAATAATTATGGCGATTAATCCTGTAACATTTATTTGCTATGGTTACAGAAATTGCTTTGTAGACCATAAATGGTTTTTCGAGGAGCCTGAAAAATTAGCGATTTTCCTTGGTTGGTACATATTGCTTGGAATTCTTTCACTTTGGGCATACAAAAAGCTTCGTAAAGAAATTCCCGATGTTTTATAAAAAAGGTTTTTGAAGGGTAAAAGCTATGAAGGATACAGTAATTAAGTTTGATAATGTTACTAAAAAATATAAGCTTTATTCAAGTACAAGAAAACGCCTTTTAGCCATATTCTTTAAGGGCGTTAAGTACAAAGAGAAGGTTGCCGTTGACAATATGAATTTTGAAATTGCCAGAGGCGAATCTGTTGCTCTTTTCGGTAAAAACGGTGCGGGTAAATCGACTGTTCTGAAAATGATAACGGGTGTGTCATTTCCTACAAGCGGTGATATTACCGTTAAGGGTAGAGTAAGCGCCTTGCTTGAGCTTAAAAGTGGCTTTGATCAGGAGTTTACAGGCAGACAAAATATTTATTTGAAAGGTCATATTCTCGGCCTTACGGATAACGAGATTAAGGCCTTGGAGGATACAATAGTTGAATTTTCAGAGCTGGGCGATTATATAGACCAACCTGTAAGAACCTATTCAAGTGGTATGAAATCACGTTTGGGTTTTGCAATAAATGTCAACATAAAGCCGGAGATTCTTATTGTTGACGAAGCGCTAAGTGTCGGTGATAATGCTTTTAAACAGAAGTGCCAGAAAACCGTTAATGAGATTATTGAGAAGGATAATGTTACGCTTCTTTTTGTTACTCATCAGACTGCAGTTGCCGAGGAATTCTGTAAACGCGGTATCGTAATGAAAAACGGTAAAATAGTTTTTGACGGTCCTGTAAAAGAGGCGTCGGAGTATTACAAAACAAAATACAATCCTAAAAAGAAAAAGTAAAAAATAAGCTCCATTCAAGAAACGATTTGTTTTTTGAATGGAGCTTTTAGTTTGTATCTAACCTCTCTTGTGAAGAGAGGGGGAGCGCGCGTAAGCGTGGTGGAGAGTTATAGTGCCGAAAGGCACGTATAATGAAATCATTTACCTTATAAATTATTTCATAACGATATCTGCGTAAACGGGGTAGTGGTCGGAAACAAATCTGCCGTCAACACCTTCGGTTACAACGCGGTAAGACATAGTGTCGAAATTATCGTTTACCATAACATAGTCAATAACGTCATCCGTGTGCATTTGAGGTTTTGTATCGTGGTATGTACAATAGTTCATTGTATCGGATGTATCAAACTTTGTATCGCGTAAGATACCCGAATCAACAAACTGATTGTAGTTATCGCTACCTTGTTTTACGTTCATATCCGCGGTGAAAACAACGGGTAAATCCGCGTATTCACTTGCTTTATCAAGAATAAGGTCAACGCTGTTTTTTCTTGCGGTAATACCTATATGGTCAAAGTGACTGTTAAGGTGTACGTATTTTTCGCCTGTTTCTTTATTTTCTAATACAACCCATGTGCAAACGCGTCTACAAGCCGCATCCCAACCAAATGAAACCTCATCGGGTGTTTCTGATAACCAGAATGTACCACTGTCAACGGCGGTGTATTTATCCTTTAAATAAAATATTGCGGAGTATTCGCCTTCGTTGTCGCCGTCGTCACGACCAACGCCAACATAAGCGTATTTTTCGCCAACGGTTTCTTTGAGGGTTGCCATCCATTCGGGTGTGGCTTCCT
>JAZNVE010000029.1:0-5110 GCA_045592665.1 Acutalibacteraceae bacterium | reverse complement strand
GAACACGGCAGAGAACGCATATTCAGCGGTATGAACGTTGTTGATAAAAAGGATTTTGATAAAGAAAATCCCGCTTATGGTTACGCACCCGACAAATTCCCCTTTGAGGAATTCAGAGCAAGGGGTTACGATATGATTCGCCTCGGCTTCACCTGGGGTGCAATGGAACCCGTACCAGGCAGATACAACAAAAAGCTTATTTCAGACCTTTCTAAATTCCTTGACAAATGTGAAGAATACGGTATTTACGCATATCTTGACTGTCATCAGGATGTTTATTCACCCTATTGCTACGGCGACGGTGCACCCCGTTGGGCAACACTTACAGATAAATATAAACCCAGAAAGCAAATTGCAGTCTGGGCTGAGCCTTATTTCTACGGCGGTGCTTGTTTCAGAGCCTTCGATAATTTCTGGAATAACACAAAATACAATAAAATCGGCTTACAGGACTACTATGCAAATATGTGGAAACGCCTTGTAAGAGAAGTTAAAGATAAACCAGCTCTTTTCGGTTTTGATTTCTTCAACGAGCCATTCCCCGGTGCAGATGGCGGTAAAATATTCAGAAAAATCATTTTTGGCTTAGCTAAGACCACAATTACAGACGGAGCAATCAGCAAAAAAGAACTTATAAAACAGGCTCTCAGCTCAGAAAAAATACGCGTCCTTGACCAGTACGACGGTGCAGTTTTAAGAAAAATCGTATCCGGTTGTGATGATATTGTCAGAAGATTTGACACCGAACGTTACTCACCCTTTGTAAGTAAAATGGCAACTGCGGTACGTGAGCTCACCGACAACGGTGCAATGTTTATAGAAAACAACTATTACTCAAATATGGGCATTCCCTGTTGCAACACACCCGTTGTGGTTAACGGCAAGAGAGAAGCAAAACAGGTTTTTGCACCCCATGCCTACGACCTTATGGTTGATACTCCCGCTTACAAGTACGCAAGTAATTCACGTGTTGGTATGATTTTTGACCAACACCGCAGAACTCAGGAAAGACTTAATGTACCCTGTATTGTCGGTGAGTGGGGTTCTTGTGCCGAGGGTGACGGTTGGTATCCGCATATAAGATTTTTACAGGATAAATTTGACTCTTACAAATGGAGCAACACCTATTGGTGCTACTTTGACGATATCCTCAAACAAGACTTTATGACGGTGCTTACCCGTCCCCGTCCCAAGGCAGTAACAGGTGAAATTATTTCATACAAATATGATTTCGATAAACAGACCTTTACATTAAAATACAATCAGGACAAGAAATTCAAAGTACCGACAATTATTTACGTTGACAAGAAACCCGAAAAGATTGAATGTGACGGCAAATACGAAATCAAAGAAATCCCCGGTAATATCGGTTACGATATTGAAATCAAGACCGATGTTGGTGAACACACAATCAAAATAGAATTTTAAAATTAACAAGCACTGCCGACAGGACAGTGCTTGTACTATAAGGAAGTGATACCCCTATGTCCGAAAAAAGCAATGCACAAAAAGTTGCACTTGAAATAATAGAACAAACAAAAAAAGATATATGCAGCGAATTACCCGCTTTCATAAGGGCGGTCGAGGGTATCGAGTATATTAACGATAAATCAAATTATACTGACGGCAATGCATTTTACTTTGATCCCGAAGATATATGCCGTAAATACGCAAAAAACAGTGATGATGTAACAAGGCTTCTTTTACACTCCATACTGCACTGTATGTTTCTGCATATATGGGGAACAAACTTCAAAAATAAAAAACTATGGGATATTGCGTGTGATATATGCGTTGAAAAAATCATCAATGAATTAAACATCCGCAGTTCAAAAACCGAAAAAACAGATATACAGAATAAAGTTATCGAAAATCTATCCGATAAAATAAACAGTTTCACTGCGGAAAATTTATATTATTACTTCATTGATGAAAAAATCGAACCAAAGCAATTGGATATTTACAAAGAATTGTTTTACTCGGATGACCATAATATCTGGTACAAAAACGCCCTCTATTCTGCAGAGGATGATGACGAAACCATTGAAGTTGAGGCTCGTTCAATTTATAAAATGCAGGATGACCGACAGGGTCAATATCAGGAAAACGGCGAAACCCTTTCAAATATGGGTAATTCCCATAGCGACTCAGAAAACCAATGGAAAGAAACTGCAAATCAGATATTACGTGATATTGAAATGTTCCCTTCGCGGTTTGGCTATTCCTCGGGGAACGGTCTGCAGATTTTAAAAAATGTTACTCAAGAGAAATTCAGTTATGAGGACTTGCTCACTTCTTTTTTACAGGATAACGAAGCTCTTGAAATAAATGATGACGAATTTGACTATATTTATTATACTTACGGTCTTCGTCTGTATGATAATATCCCTCTTGTAGAGCCATTGGAATACTGCGAAAACAATAAAATCAGAAGGCTTATTATTGCTATTGATACGTCGGGCTCAGTCAAAGGCTCCCTCGTTGAAGGCTTTATTAAAAAAACTTATGCAATTCTTACTGCAACCGACTTTTTCAAAAAGGATTTCGAAATACACATCATTCAATGTGACAATGAAATCAAAGATATTGCCATAATAAAAAATGAACATGAGCTTGAGGAATATATGAACAATATCACTCTGCACGGTTTCGGCGGTACTGATTTTACTCCCGTTTTTGACTATGCTGATGATATATTTGACAGTTTAACAAATAAGAAACATTTTAACGGTATAATTTATTTTACCGACGGTGACGGGAAATACCCCGAAAAAACACCATTATATAAAAATGCATTTGTTATACACGATAACGGATTTGATAAAAGCCGTCTGCCCCTATGGGCAACCCCACTTTATATTGATAAAAACCACCTTCGGGAGAGATAATTTTTTTGAGAAAGTCGGATGTTAAAGCCATACGGTGTTTTGCACCTGTTATTAAAAACGGAAAATTCGCTTTTAACCACACTTTAACGAGTGTGGAATTGGCTTTTTCGGTTAAAAAAATTGAACACTCCGCCTTTAGCGGTTGTTCAAATTTAAAAGAACTTATTCTTTCAAAAAATCTTAAAGCAATCGGTGATTCCGCTTTTTCAAACTGCACCTCCCTCGAAGAAATCACAATCCCGTCATCAGTTAAATATATCGGTGCTTCGGCTTTTAAAGATTGTAAAAATATTAAAACATTAAACCTTCCCGAAGGTTTAATGGTAATCTCTCAAAATGCCTTTGAAAATTGTGTTTCACTCGAAAAAGTGCATTTACCTGACAGTGTTGAGGTAATTGAAGAAGGCGCATTCAGTGGTTGTATAAGCCTTAAAGAAATAACATTCTCAAAGAATCTTAACGCAATTAAGGACAAGGCTTTTAAACGGTGTTTTAGTTTGAAATCAGTCGTTTTTCCCGAATCCCTTAGTTACATTGGTGACAAATGCTTTGAACTTTGTAAAAACTTAACCTCGGTTGTTTTTAACAGTAACCTAAGTTATATAGGTGGTGCGGTCTTCCCTGAAACACCATGCCTTATACCGCTAATAAGGGGAACTATGTTTTCGTCAAGTTTCCTACTAAAGTCAGAATACCCACTATGCCCCACTGTTAAAGTTCCATGTGGCGTAAAAAATCTTGCTCTCGGGTTTGAAAACACCCTTGATTACAAACACCGAAACGATGAAAAAACTTGTTTCGCTCACATCATTTCTTTAGAGGAACAAAAAACAAAAATATTCATAAGTGAATTTTATTACAGTTATACCGATAGAAACGATTTTCTTATAGAAAACGGCAAATTTGATTTTAATAAATACGACAGTCAGTTTGACCGTGCCGACCAACGCGAAAAGCCATTGGTGGCTTTATACCGACTTACTTATCCCCAAAACTTAAATTCCGAAACCAAAACCATTTACGAGAAAGCGCTAAACGGTAGTATATTTGATGCCGCAATGTTTGCAGTAGAGAAAAACGAAGAGGATGCATTAAAATATATAGTTGAAAATTGCACACTTTCAACCGAGGATTACACCACTTTCTACGAAACCGCATCAAAAAACAAATTCGCAAATTTACAACAAATATTAACACAAAAAAAAGAAAAAACAGGATTTAAGGAAATCGAAAGTTTCTTTAGTGATATAGGATGATATTATGAACATTAAAAATGCAACAGTCCATATTAAAAATACGGTTATTGCCTACCTTGAAAAGGATGAAAACGGCAACTTTTTCATACCCGTTGAAAAGCAACGACCCATATTCCTTTACGGTCCGCCCGGTATCGGTAAAACCGCCATTATGGAACAAATAGCAAACGAAATGGGAATCGGGCTCGTTTCGTACTCTATGACACACCACACAAGACAAAGTGCAATCGGTCTTCCCTTTATAACAAAAAAGAAATTCGGTGATAAAGAGTACGACGTTTCAGAATACACTATGAGTGAAATTCTGGCATCGGTTTACGATTATATTGAAAAAACAGGTAAAAAAGAGGGTATTTTGTTTTTAGACGAAATCAACTGCGTTTCCGAAACACTCTCCCCTTCAATGCTCAGATTTTTACAATATAAAAGCTTCGGCTCCCACACCGTACCCGATGGTTGGGTTATTGTTACCGCGGGTAATCCCCCCGAATACAATAAATCCGTTAGGGAATACGATATTGCGACCCTTGACCGAATTAAAAAGATTAATGTTGAGCCCGATTACGGTATATGGCGTGAATATGCTATAAACAACCGTGTTCATCCCGCAATAATCACTTATCTTGATATAAAAAACAATTGCTTTTACTCAATAGAAAATACCCCCGCAGGTAAAAGATTTGTTACCGCACGAGGATGGGAAGACCTATCAAGGATTATGTGCCTTTACGACAGAAAAGGTATTGAAATTGACGCAGAGTTAATAGAACAATATCTTCAATCCCCCGAGGTTACCCGTGATTTCGCAGATTATTACGCAGTTTATAAGAAACTTAAGGAAACCTTCGAGCCTCAATTAATTTTAGAGGGAAAAGCAACGGATACATCCGTTAAGGATGCAAAAGAATTAAATATTTCGCAAAAATTAGGTTTAATTAATGTTTTAACAGACTTAATAAACCAAGA
>JAZNVE010000028.1:0-12973 GCA_045592665.1 Acutalibacteraceae bacterium | reverse complement strand
TATGGTGGTGTGTAACCTGACATAAAAACACTCCATTTAACTTGCTTATTATCTTGCTTATTATCTTACCACATTTGATGTGAAATATCAATAATTTAATATGAGTATTAATTATTTGCTCTTTTGTCAAAAAATTGTACTGCTATAAACAAAGAAAACGGTAGTGGCAAAAGACCCTGCTTTAGCTGGGGCAAGCAGAGCAGTCGGCTATCCGCCAACCGTAAGTTACGGGCAGAAGGCCGAACTCACTTTATTTAGGAGGTTGTTACAGATATAAGCAAAAACAGAACCGCATGAAGGCGATTCTGTTTATTGCATTAATTATGCTATTTGATACAATTTGTTGTTTTTAGAACAATATTGTAATTTAGTTTACATGTTTGTTATAAAAATCCAATACAGTTTTATCTGCTCGTATACTTGTACCAGTAATAGGTTTCCGTAAATGTAATCCGTTCAAACTGCAACATCTTGAAAGAGCAACATAAGCTTGTCCATCAGTAAAACACGCATCAATGTCGCAAACGATATTGCGATAAGTTTGACCTTGTGATTTATGGATAGTCATTGCATACGCAAGAACGAGAGGATATTGCATTACCTTTAATACATCTTTATATGTAATTTCCCCATTTTCGTAATGTATTTCTTGTTCGATAAAATCAATAGGCTGTATTTCATATGTTCTTCTGTCTATCGAAACAAAAATGCTGTTTGATGAAAGATTACTAACAATGCCTAATGTTCCATTAACCCATCTATGATCTGGGTCATTAGCAACCATCATAATAAGTGCACCCTTTTTTAGACATAGAGTGCTTGATATAGGAAATAAAGTTTCCCAATTTTGGCTTTTATCTGAGCGCATATCTAATGTAACTTTTGCCTCATATTTGTATTCCGTTGTCTCTAATTGGTTTACGTGATATTGATTTAGTTGTTCAACTTCAGCTTTTTTGGGAAGCAATGTGGTGAATCTGTCATAAATAGAAGGATCTTTTTCCACTCTTGAATTAAGTAAATCAATATCTTTTTTTGTTACACTACCATCTCTTACACGGTTTAGAAGTTCATAATATTCCTCATCTTCTTTTTGCCTATGGTTGATAGTTAATTCTCGGAAATCAAAGTTACCTTTTTTGTAAGCATCAGAGCAAAAAAAGTGTACACCTCCATATTTATCATATAAATATTCTCTTTCTTTTGATTTTGAAATTGGAGGTAATTGAAACAAGTCACCAAACAGTAAAATCTGTTTACCGCCAAACGGCAAATTATTGTTGTTTACCACCCTAAGAATTCTATCGATTTTATCAAAAGTATCAGCTCTTACCATTGAAATTTCATCTATTATAATCGTCGAAACATTTTTTAACGCTAACATTTTTTCGCTTTTCAAACGGAGCGTTAGAGGGGTGATCCTATCAACATCTAGTTTCACTAAATTATCATACCCAAAAACAGAATGGATAGTAGCACCTTTAACATTCAACGCCGCAATTCCCGTTGGTGCTAGCACGATAGTGCTTTTGAGAGTTGACATTCTAAGTACATCAAGCAAAAAACTTTTTCCGGTCCCTGCTTTACCTGTAATAAAGAAATTTCTATTGCTTCCATCAACATCAGCTAATATGGCATATTGTTCTTCATCCAAAGCAGTAATTTTTGACACCTTATTGGAAGCCGCAAATTCGGTTTCATTTTGTTTGATATGATTGCTTTCCAATTGTTGTCTTACTTCTTCTAAGAGCTGTTGCCTTTTTTTAGTGTCTGGGGCAATATTTAAATCCCCAGAATCTTCTTCAATGTTTTGGTAAAAATTTAGTTTTGCATTAATTTTTTCGATTGTTTCAAGCAATTCAGAAATTTTTTCCAAATGCAGTTTTGTCTCGTTTTGTAAAGCTTCTTTTTCAGAAGTTAAAATTTGATAATTGCTTTTTAGAGTGTTTATTTCGTGTTGTAACTCACTTTTATCATTTTCCAACAAATCACTATGTTGTTTATTGTTTTCGAATTCATTTGTAAGATTGGACATTTTTTCTGAAAATTCTCGTTTTTCCTTTTTTAGGAAAATAATACAAACTACGATAACTAATAGCAAAATACCAATAATCCATTCCATATAGTAGACCTTCCAACATTTATAATAAATTCAAATTCATTTTATCATATGTATTATAAATTGCAAGGATAAGTTATAGTAAGTATATGCTCAGATCGTATTTATTCTTCTATACAAACAACAAAAGAGCTACGAAAAGTAGCTCTTTAATTATTGGTGCGGGAAAAGGGACTTGAACCCTCAAGAACTTACGTTCATATGAACCTGAATCATACGCGTCTGCCAGTTCCGCCATCCCCGCATATTTAATGAATAATGAAGAATGAATTTCGGGGCACTTCGTGCCAATTAAAATTAAGTAGTTGTAACGCAAAGCTCAACCTCTCTGCGTAAGGAGAGAGGGGGACCGCCATTAAAAGATTTCAGCTATAAAATAAGTTTAATGCGTGTGGTCAATTTGTTGTATGTATAGATTTAATCGGAGCGGTGGAGAGTCCCAATCACATATTGTATAGACCAACTTAATAGTAGCGGTGGGGTAGTTCTCTTTCGTTTTTCTTCACTTAAAGAGAGAACGTACAACGAATTTTACCACACAAATCCTGTGCTGTCAACAAAATCAAAGGTTTTATCCATTAAGTTGTGTTTCAAATTCGGGCATTATATATGTTGTTGTGGAGAAGAACATAACCTTCATTTCACCGTAAGAGTATTCATTTAGTGAGAGACTTTCACTTGCTCGTTTAGAATTAAGATTTTTATCAATTGAGTATATGGAAACAAGGGTATCTTTATTACGTATAAGCTTACCGTTACCGTCGGTTGAGCCGTCAAATTCCAAAACTATATTGCCGTCATTATCGGGTACGGTATAAAGTGCCACAAGATTTTTTGAGTCCACACCGTATTTATCCACAATTGCCTTAATATATTTATTATCCGCACTGTCACTGAATGCCATTTCGCCTGTTTTTTCGTAAACCTTTTCGGTGGTAGCGGGTGTTTCGGTGGGTTCAAAAGCGGGGCTTTGTTGAGTAACGGGATTATTAGGGGTAGTTTGTGTTTGTGCAGAAGTATCAACAACTGTTTCATATAAGGTAGAGGGGACTTCGGTATAATAGGAAACATCCGCCTGTTGAGTCTGGTATATATAGGGAGCAGTTGTGGGGACGGTTTCGTATGTGTAATTTTCGGTTGTGCCGAAAATATCGAGTTTTTCCGCTTTACCGCAGGAGCATAATAATACAATTATCCCTAATATAACAATAAGTTTCACACTACGTTTTTTCATCTGCCTCACCTCTGTAACTAATGTACCATAAACCAATTTGTAATGCAAACTTTTTCTTGCATTTTAAGGCGGTAAATAGTATCATTAATACGTATAATTGCGTAATGGGAGGTTTGTATATGTATCTTTGTCCCGAGCCTAAGAAGGTAGAGCTTAAAGGTGGTTATTACCGTTTTGAGGTTGGTACTGAGCCCGTTGTTAATACAGTTATTACCCCTTTACTTTCTCAAAAAGAGAGTTATCGCATTACAATTGATGAAAACGGTGTTTCCATTGAGGCGGCTGACAAGGCTGGGGTATATTATGCAAACATCACCCTTAAACAACTCCTTATGAATTACAGGGGTTGCTTACCCTGTTTATACATATATGATGAGCCCGAGTTTTACTACCGCGGATTTATGATTGACTCCTGTCGCCATTTTTTCACCGTTGATGAAATTAAAAAGATGGTAAATGCCGCATCGCTTTTTAAATTCAATAAATTCCATTTTCATCTTTCGGATGACCAGGGTTTCAGAGTTGAAATTGACTCTTATCCAAACCTTACAACTATCGGCTCTGTAAGACCCTCTTCGGATTTCGGCAGGGGTGAAAATGACCCGACTCCTTACGCTCATTATTATACTAAACAAGAGCTTAAGGAAATTGTAGAATATTGTCGAGAAAGATATATTGAGGTAATTCCCGAGTTTGATGTTCCCGGTCACACCACCGCTGTTATTGCATCTTATCCTGAGTTATCCTGTACGGGTGAAAAAATCGAGCCCCGAACTACTGCGGGTGTTTTTACCGATATACTTTGCGGTGGTAACCCCGAAACTCTTAAGATGATATACTCGGTAATTGATGAATTTCTTGAGGTTTTCCCGAGCAAATATTTCCATATAGGCGGGGATGAAGCCCCCAAAAATAAATGGAATGTTTGTCCTAAATGTCAGGCAAAGGTTAAAGAATTAAATCTTAGAAATACCGAGGAGCTTCACGGTTGGCTCGTAAATGAAATATCCCTCCACCTTAAAAAGAAGGGTAGAAAAACTATTTGTTGGAATGAAGCCATAAGAGGCGGAAATATCGAAAAGGATAATGTTACGGTTGCCTGGTGGCTCGATAAGACCAAGACAAGTGTTGAATGGGCTAATGCGGGTAACCCCACCATTGTTGAGAGTTTTACACCCTACTATGCGGATTATCCCTACGGTATGCACTCTTTGAGAAGTGTTTATCTGTACAATCCCCGTAAAATAAAGGGACTTACATCCCTTGGTGCGGCGTCCGTGGTAGGTATCGAGTCCCCAATCTGGACGGAGTACATAAGGGATTTTGAAACTCTTACTAAAATGTGTTTCCCCCGTTGGCTGGCAGTAGCCGATACCGCCTGGAATGGCAATGATAACAAGGATTTTGCGAAATTCCTTAAAAATACAGTGTTCTTCTGCGAAATTTTGAGGGAATGCGGAATTACCGCCGCAAGTGAAAAGGAATGGAATATTCTTCCCCATAGCAGGGCAGCCCAGACAATCCGCTTCTTTAAAAACTCTTTATCAAAAGATTTCGTGAAGAATTTATTAAAAAAGGACGAAGATTAATGCTTAAGTATTCCGTTATAGGAACATCGTGGATAACCGAATCTTTTATACAGGGTGCCGGTCTTGTAAAAGACCTTGTTTTAGATGGTGTATACTCACGCTCAAAACAAAAGGGCGAAGCTTTTGCTCAAAAAACAGGGGCAAAAAGGGTCTTTACCGATTTTTCGGACCTTCTTTCGTCGGATACGGATTTAGTATATGTGGCGAGTCCCAATTCCTGCCATTATGAACAGTGCAAGGCTCTTATCGAAAACAAAAAACACGTTATATGCGAAAAGCCAATAACAATTTCGCTTGCTGAGTATAAGGAGCTTTCTGCTCTTGCGGATGAAAAAGGTGTAATATATTTTGAAGCTATTATGTATATGCATTCACCTGCACGTAAGGTTTTAAAGGATGCCGTTAATAATTTGGGTGCTGTAAGAAGTGCTACTCTTGATTTTTCTCAGCTTTCCTCTAAATATCCCGCACTCAAAAGGGGAGAATTACCTAATATTTTTAATCCCGAAATGAAAACGGGTGCCCTTAATGATTTGGGCATTTATTGCGTTTACCCTGCGGTGGATCTGTTCGGAATGCCAAAAAATATTATACCCGTACAGCATTTTCTTCATACGGGGGCTGACGGTTGCGGAAACGCCTCTTTTGTATACGATGATAAAATTGTAACTGTTGTTTATTCAAAAGTTGGTCAGAGTCGTTCACCTTCACAGATAATGGGTGACGAGGGAACTATAACAATCGGTAGCATTTCTCAGACCGATAACATTTATTTATATAACAATAAGGGCGAAAAAATCACGCTTGTACCGGATATTGACAAAAAACACCATATGTGCAACGAAGCAAAAAGTGCCTATGGTTTTATAACTGATTTTGAAAACAATCGTTGTTTTTATAATGAGTGCCGTAAAATCAACGAGAATGTGCTTGAATGTATGGAAAAAATGAGGGTGGAAAATGTTTGAAAAAGAACTCAAAGATTTCTTGCTTTCCCGAGGGGTAAGTGATGTGGGCTTTGCCTGTATAGACAATTCCGATACAGGGGAGCTTAAATATGCGGTAAGTCTGGTTGTAAGACTTTCCGATGCAATAATCGACGAAATCGACGGCGCACCCACACCTACATATTTTAATCATTACAGGACGGTTAATACTTTTATTGATAGAATGTTACTTGAAACGGGCTTATTTTTACAAAGCAAGGGTTATAATTACATAACCGTTGCCGCATCACAGAGTATGCCCGGCACACCATATAACGGTCGGTATTCCCATAAAGAGGCGGCACGTAAAGCGGGACTCGGTGGTATAGGGAAAAACTCTCTGTTTATTCACAAAGAATACGGCACGAGGGTACGCTTGGGTACGATTTTTACCGATTGTCCCCTTGAGGGTGAGGGTGAATTTACCGAAAAGCTTTGTACCGATTGCGACAGATGTGTAAAGGCTTGTCCATCGGGAGCAATTCTTGGCAAACCATACGAAACAGGGATTGAAAGAGAAGAAATTTTCAGTCCTGCGGTTTGCAGTGAATATATGAAAAAGCAATTTCAACATATCGGCAGAGGTGCTGTTTGCGGAATATGTATTAAGGTTTGTCCATATAACAAAAAATAACGGGGTGAAATAATGGCAAAGATTCTTGTTGCTGATGATGAAGAACTTATAAGAAAATTAATAGGTGATTGTCTTACAAAAAGCGGTCATACGGTGTTTGAGGCGGAAAACGGAGAGGAAGCCATAGAGGTTTTTGAATCCGAACCGGATCTTGCACTTGCAATGCTTGACATAATGATGCCCGAAATGGACGGATGGCAGGTATGCCGTAAAATTCGTGAAACAAGCGGTGTGCCCGTTATGCTCGTATCTGCCCGTTCACAGGATTTTGACCAAATAATGGGCTTTGAAAGCGGCGCAGATGATTATGTTACGAAACCGTTTTCCCTTGCTGTTTTATCACGACGGGTTGAAACTCTATTACAAAGGGGTGCTGTACAAATACCGCAAAAGGAAAAGCAGGTTGACCCGGATATTATCGTAATTAAGGAGCTTGTGCTCAAAAATCGAGCACACGAGGTATATCTTAATGATGAAGCCATAGACCTGACCCAAAAAGAGTTTAAAATTTTACATATGCTTTGTGAATATCCCGGGAGGGTATTTACAAGAGAAAAAATGCTTGATGCAATATGGGGTATGGATTATAACGGAGATACAAGAACCGTTGACTCTCACGTTGCTCGTCTGCGCACGAAATTAGGTGAGTGGGGCAACAAAAATATAGTTACCATTTACGGTACGGGCTATAAAGTAAACAGGCATTAAGATAAAAAAGAAAGGCGGGAGTTATATGAAAAGACGCAAAATAGGTATAAGACTGCGATTTTTTCTTGAAGTCGGTGCAATTATGACAGCTTGTTTAATAGGTGTTACCGTTGTCAACTCCCAACTTCTTGAATCCGTATATATATGGAATATAGAACGGGATTTGCGTAATATGGCTCAACAGGCAGAGCAGGCGGGAAATAACTACTTTTTGCTTCTTTCGGAGTTTGAAAGGGAGGAAGGGGTCAGTATTGACCTGTATGATCCGGTCGATAACTTTCTTTATGAAGGTAGCGGATCCTTCGTTTCGGGTAATAAGCTTAATATTATCAGCCGAAAAGAAAATGAAGATGGCAGTTATTTTAATGTGGTTAGTGCCGAGGGTAGTTCAACACAGTATATTCTTTACGGTAAAACCTTTGATAACGGTTATCATATAGAAATCACTACTCAGAAGGATCCCATTCAAGAAAATGCAACTCTTGCCACAAGGGTTACCACTACAATTACGATAATTACATTATTATTGGCGCTGGTGTTTATTTTTGACTATTCAAGGCGTTTTACTAAGCCTCTTATACAGATGAATGAGGTTATGGATAAAATAGCAAACCTTGATTTTTCAACGAAAACCAATATCGATCGAAAGGATGAAATAGGAACTCTTGCAAAAAACATCAACAAGGTTTCAGCCTCCTTGGATAATGCTCTTTCCGAGTTGAGGGAGAAGAACGCTCAGCTTGAAGCGGATATTGAAAAGGAACGTCAGCTTGAAAGACTGCGTCGGGATTTTGTATCATCTGCATCTCACGAATTGAAAACGCCCATAGCAATAGTAAGAGGCTATGCAGAGGGTCTGAAAATGAACCTTGAGGGCGAAAATGAAAATGCTTCGGAATACTGCGATATAATAATGAGAGAATCCGATAAAATGAATGTTCTTGTTATAAATATGCTTGAGCAGTCCCTCTATTCTTCAGGAAGCAAACAACCCGAAAAAGCGGAATTTGAAGTTAATGCCTACATTAAGGCTTTTCTTAAGAGTATGACTCCTATTTTTGAGGAAAAAGGTATAACTCTTATTTACGATGAAGTGGATTTCATTGCTTTTGCAGATGAAAAACAAATGTCGACCGTGCTGTCAAATATTGTTCTTAATGCCTGCAGTCACGCAAAAGAAGAAAAAATAATAAAAATTACTGCAGAAAAAATTCACAATTACGTAAGAATAAATGTATTTAATACTGGAAGTAAAATCGACGATAAGGACAGGGACGGAATATTCACTTCTTTTTATCGTGCCGATAAAGCTCATTCCCGTAAGGAAGGTCGTTTCGGTTTGGGTCTTTCCATTGTTAAATCAATTATTGATAACCACGGCTGTGAGTGTGGTTTTGAGAACAAAGAAAACGGTGTAGAATTCTGGTTTACTATGGAATTGAAAGGAAATTGAAATGAATATAAATTTTGTAATACCCTGTCTTTTGGGTGTTGAGGGAATAATTGCCGATGAGCTTCGTTTTTTAGGTGCCGAGAATGTAAATGCACAAAACGGTAGGGTGCTTTTTTCAGGTGACGAAAATATGCTTGCAAGAGTCAATATCTGTTCCCATTTTGCTGAACGTGTGCAGATACATATTGGCTCATTTACCGCTAAGACCTTTGAAGAACTTTTTCAGGGCGTAAAAAATCTTCCTTGGGAAGAATGGATTGGTAGGGATGATGCTTTTCCTGTAAAGGGGTATTCTCTTAAATCCACTCTTTTCAGCGTAAGCGATTGCCAGGCGATTATTAAAAAAGCAGTTGTAGAAAGGCTTAAATCCAAATACGGTATTTCTTGGTTTAACGAAACAGGGCCCGTTCATCAAATTCAGTTTGCTCTTATGAATGACGAAGCAACACTTCTTATTGATACTACCGGTGCGGGTCTTCATAAACGAGGTTATCGACTTTCACAGAACGGTGCGCCCATTAAAGAAACACTGGCGGCATCTATTTGCGCTCTTGCAAAGCTCCGTCATTACCATACTCTTTATGACCCTATGTGCGGTAGCGGTACATTGCTTATCGAGGGAGCGTTATATGCCCATAATATAGCCCCGGGACTTAATCGTAACTTTGCTGCCGAGCGTTTTGACGTGTTACCTAAAAATATATGGAAAGAAGAGCGCGAAAGAGCAATAAGTCTTGAAAAGGTTGATACTGACTTTGTAGGATACGGTTCTGATATTGATGAACAGGCAATAAAAATAGCAATGGAAAATGCCTCAAGACTTCCCATAGGTAAAAAGCTTCATTTTGAAAAACGTGATATTAAGGATTTCAAAAAATACAGCGAAAGAGGTACAGTTATATGTAATCCGCCTTATGGTGAACGTCTTCTTGATTTACAGGAGGCGGAAAACCTCTACCGTCAGATGGGCAAGGTTTTTGACAGACAACACGGATGGAGCTACTATGTAATTACTCCTGATGAGGAGTTTGAAAACTGCTTCGGCAGAAAGGCGGACAAAAGCAGAAAGCTTTATAACGGTATGATTAAATGCCGACTTTATATGTATTTTAAATAATCTAAATCGGAGGATTCAGATGAAACATCTTTTTATTATCAATCCTAAATGCGGTAAGGGTATTTCTTACGAGCGTTGTACTGAAACTATAACTGAAACTATGACCGAAATGGGTATAGAAAACTATGAAATTCACGTGACCGAAGGTCCTCGTGACGGTTATGAGTACGCAAAAAAAGAAGTGGAAAAAGGCGAACATATCCGTGTGTATGCCTGTGGCGGTGACGGTACTCTTTACGAGGTTGTTAACGCTTGTGCTTGTAAAGAAAATGCGGAAGTTGCGGCTTTCCCCTTGGGTAGCGGTAATGACTTTATCCGTATTTTCGGTGATAAAAAAGATTTAAGAAATGTCAAAGACCACGTAAACGGCACCGTTATGGATTTTGACATTATTAAATGTGGCGACGAGTACGCTATAAATCAATGCTCAATGGGTCTTGATGCTGAGGTTTGTGCAAAACAAGCCTACTTTAAAAAATTCCCATTCCTTTCGGGTGAATTGGCATATACAGTTTCTTTGCTTTACTGCTTTATCGGTAAGATGAAAAGCACCTTCACAATTACTATTGATGACGGTGAGCCGTTTACACGAAATGTTCTTTTCTGCGTTGGTGCAAACTCCCGATGGTATGGTGGCGGATATATGGCGGCACCCAAGGCTCTTACTTACGACGGGCTTCTTGATTTTGTAATTGTTGAAAAGAAGGGCATAAGACTTAAGCTGCTTCCCCTTATCAGTAAATACAAAAAAGGTCAGCATCTTGATTGGGATATTACCACATTCAAGAGGGGTAAAAAGATTAATATAAAAAGTGAAAAACCCGCCGCGGTTAATGTTGACGGCGAGTGTCAGTATGTAACTGAAAGTACTTTTGAAATTGTTGAAAAAGGCATTAAGTTTGTAGTTCCTGCTTGTTCTGATTTTATGGAGAGAGTCAAGAACAATAATGTTTAATTAAACAACAAATAAAAAAGATGTTCCGAGCATTTTGTTCAGAACATCTTTTTGTTTTTAAAGAATGCCACCGGGACCAAACGCGGCAAGCAAGAAGCCTGCGGCAACGGCAGAGCCGATAACACCCGCAACGTTGGGACCCATAGCGTGCATAAGAAGGAAGTTAGTGGGATTATACTTTCTGCCTTCATTCTGAGCAACACGAGCCGCCATAGGTACTGCTGAAACACCTGCGGCACCGATAAGGGGATTGATTTTTCCCTTGGTAACAACATAAAGCACTTTTCCTAAAAGTATACCGCCAACAGTTGAACAACAGAAAGCGGCAAGACCTAAACCAACAATAAGTAATGTTTTGAGTTGGAGGAAATCTTCACCGTTTGCGGTAGCACCAACTGAAATACCCAAAAGAATTGTAACAATATTCATAAGGGCATTCTGTGCAGTATCACTGAGTCTGTCAACAACACCGCATTCTCGGAAAAGGTTACCCAGCATCAGCATGCCGAGAAGGGGGGCAACCGAGGGAAGAAGAAGGGCACAAACAATAAGAACGGCAACGGGGAAGATAATCTTCTCTGTTTTAGAAACCTTTCTTAACTGTTTCATCTCAACCGCACGCTCTTTTTTGGTTGTGAGAGCTTTCATTATGGGCGGTTGAATAATGGGAATAAGTGCCATATAAGAATATGCCGCCAACGCAATTGGAGCAAGAAGGTGGGGTGCAAGTTTCGATGTAAGGAAAATAGCCGTAGGACCGTCCGCACCGCCGATAATGGCAATGGATGCGGCTTCCTGAGCATTAAACTGACCCGAACCGATAGCAATGAGGAATGCGGCATAAACACCAAGCTGGGCCGCTGCGCCTAAAAGAAGGCTTACGGGGTTTGAAAGAAGGGGACCGAAGTCGGTCATTGCACCAACTCCGAGGAAGATAAGACAGGGGAAAAGACCGGATTTAACACCTACGTAAATAATTCGTAGAACACCCGAATCGTACCAATGAGTACCCGCTACGGCTTCGGCACCGATAGCGCCTAACTCACCACCCGTTGTATCCAACATAAGGTCTGCACCGGGAAGGTTGGCAAGAACAATACCGAAAGCGATGGGCACTAAAAGTAATGGTTCGAACTTGAATTTAATTGCAAGTACAAGGAAAACGATTGCAACACCAATCATTACAAAGTTTTCCCACTGTAAAAGCTTGAAACCCGATTGTTCCCATAAGTTAATTAAAATTGCACTGATATCCATTGTTTAGTCCTTTCAATCAGATAACAGCGAGAATATCATCTGTATTTACTGTTGAGCCCTTGGGAGCATTAATTGATTTAACTGTACCGTCACAGGGAGCAACGATATCGTTTTCCATTTTCATAGCCTCGAGAACGATAATAACGTCGCCTGCCTTAACTGCGTCGCCTACATTTTTCTTAACTGCGAGAACAGTACCGGGCATGGGAGCTTTAATCTGTGTACCGTCTGCAACTGCAGCGGGTGCTGCGGGAGCAGCAGGTGCTTGGGCAGGAGCTTCTGCAACGGGTGCGGGAGCTGCAACAGGAGCGGCAACGGGAGCTGCAACAGGAGCGGCAGCCATTACGGGTACCTGTGAAATTCCTGTAACAATAGCGTCTGTTTCTGTAACGTCAACTTCGTAAATTTTTCCGTTTAAAGTAACATTGTATTTCATTATATTATTCCTCCACTAATTTGATTGAGTTAAAGCAAAGATTTTCCAGGGGAATGCCTGTTTTATTTGAAGTAATTGCCATAATAACTGCTGCATCCTGTTCGCTTACGTTTTCAAGAACGGGGTCCTGATTAAGGCGTTTGATACTTCTGAAAGCAAGTCTTTCAAGGGGAATATCCGTTTTGAAAGAAGTAATTGCCATAATAACTGCGGCATCCTGCTCGGATATACCGTCGAGAGTTACGTAGCCGGGAGTGTAGGGGTATTCAGGCTCTTCCTCTACTGTTTCTGCGGTAGGTTCGGTTGTTGCAGTAACTTCATTGGGAGCAACAACTGTTTCGCTTGTCTGAGTAACCTGTTTAACTTTTTCGTCATTTTTCTTGAATTTTGAGAAAATTTTAGAAAAGAGAAGAACAAGAATTGCAAGAAGAGCAAGAACTGCGAGAACAAGAAGGAAACCTAAACCCGAAATGCCTGAGGCATCA
>JAZNVE010000027.1:0-4531 GCA_045592665.1 Acutalibacteraceae bacterium | reverse complement strand
CTATACCCGAAAGGTACATTAATGTACTGACCCAACCTGCATCGTCAAAGAATGCACCTGCAAAAAGGGCGATTACGGGGATTTTAGCACCACAGGGCATAAAGGGTGCAAGCATTGCGGTGGCTCGGCGTTCACGGTCGTCTTTAATAGTACGACTCGCCATAATACCGGGTACGGCACAACCTACCGTAATAACAAAGGGGATAACGGATTTACCCGAAAGACCAACCTTTTTGAAAATGGGGTCAAGGACTACGGCAACGCGGGACATATATCCGCAATCCTCAAGTAATGCAATGAGGAAATACATTACCATAACAAGTGGGAGGAAGCCTACAACGGCACCCACACCGCCTATAATACCGTCCACCACAAGGGCGTAAACGAATTCAGTGGTAATATATCCGCCAACGAAATTCTGGAATGTCTCAATAAGTGACACGAGGAAATCCGCAATGGGTTTACCAACCCAGACCTGTGAAATCTGGAAAACCAGGAACATAACAATTGCGAAAACGGGGATTCCCACCCATTTATTTGTAAGTACGCGGTCTATTTTGTCACTGAAGGTTTCGCGTGTGGATAAGAATTTGCGTTTTTCAACATTTTTTACTATACCGTTTACAAATTCGAATCTTTTACGGTCCGCTTCTTCGGAAGCGGTTTTGTCGGTTAATTCCGAATCATTCTGAGAGTAGGGTGCAACCTGTTTGGTTGACTTATTTGAAACCGCCGTTTGTATGAGTTTTTTGAATCCTCTTGAAGAAGTAGAAATAGTTTTAATTACGGGGCAGGAAAGTGCCTCGGATAATTTTTCTAAGTCAATATTGGTTTTCTTCTTTTCGTTGATATCGCTTTTATTTAAGGCTACTACCACGGGAATACCTAATTCAAGAAGTTGGGTAGTGAAAAACAAGCTTCGGCTTAAGTTGGTAGCATCAACTATATTTATGATAACATCGGGTTTTTCGTTTATAATGTAATTTTTTGTGACACTTTCTTCACTTGTGAAAGGGGACATTGAGTAAGCACCGGGAAGGTCAACAACGGTAATTTTCTCTTTACCGAAAGCGTATTTGGCTTTTAAAGGAGCTTCCTTTTTATCCACCGTAACACCCGCCCAGTTGCCGACCTTTTCGTTACGGCCTGTAAGGGCATTGTACATTGTGGTTTTGCCCGAGTTAGGGTTACCGGCTAACGCGATTCTCATACTGTGACTGCTCCTTTAATTTCGTGAATGGTAATGGCTTTGGCTAAGGGGGTGTCGATATGGTAACGACTGTTTTTAATGGTTACTATACAACCGTTTCTTAACTGTGATGTAACGTGGATGCTTTCGCCACCGTAACACCCTAACGAGAACAAAAATGTATCCAATTCTTCGTCGTTGGTTAAGATGTTATCTATAATGTAATCCTTGCCCTCGGCGGCATCCTTAAGATTCATCAGTACACTACCTTTCGTTGAGTTAGCCTTTGCTAACTTGTGTTTACAAAAATTAGTTAGCCTTCGCTAACTGACTATATTATATGTCCGGTTTGTAGTTTTGTCAATAGGTTATTTTGAAAATTATGGTATTTTTTAAGAGAGCTTTTTTATAAAAATTATATAAAAAGAATTGCAATTTTTTTTGTATGGGTTAAAATGGAGTATATGTACTATATAATGTATATGTTCAATGAAAGAGGCGTTTTTATGATTACAAAAGCTGAATGGAAAAATATAAGGGGTTCATCACCCGCACCCGACCAGATTATGTTATCAATTAAGGGTGATGCGGCTCATTCTATGACAGTAAGATGGCGTACTGATACAAGCGTTGAGGATGGTTACGCCCTTTACCGTGAGGTGGGTACTGAAGCCTGGAGCAAAGCCGAGGCTTTAAAGCATTATTTTGAAACTGATATGGACGAAAGCCACTTTTTCTTTGCGGATATGACGGGTCTTAATGCCGATACAAGGTATGAGTATACCTGTGGTGACGACGAAAACAGAAGTGAGATTTATTCCTTTAAAACTACCAAGGAAAACGCAACAAAATTCTCATTCCTTTGTATGTCCGACGTTCAGTCAGGGGACGCAGAGCCTCCTGCAGATTACAGTGTACTTAACGGTATTCTTAAAAAATTCCTCAAGGAGCATCCTGAATGTGATTTCATTCTTACCGCAGGGGATAACACCAACTGCGGTCAGACGGATATTCAGTGGACGGGGCTTTTCGAGGGTCTTAAGGGTATAATGGAGTATATGCCCGTTATGTTCTGTATGGGTAACCACGACGATATGGGCTTCAGCAGTTATTTTACTAAAGAGGATAAATATTATTCCGAATATGCTACATATTTTACAAATCAGCTTTGGGGAAGCTACGAGCATAACGGACCTGAGGACAGACCAATTGCAAACCATTCATTTGTTTACGGTAACACTATGATTTGTTGCACGGGTACAAGCGGTTACGAGGAAATGAACCAATGGCTTATTGACAGAGCCGATAACAGCAAGGAAACATGGAAATTTGCAGTTCATCACTTCCCCGTAAACTATGCAGGTCCTCAGATTGAAATTGACGATACATACCCCTCAATGCGTGACGGTATGGATAAATATGACATTGTTTTCTCGGGTCACGAGCATAGCTTTGCACGTTCATATCCCCGTAGGGGTGAGGGTCTTTTCGACAAACCCTCGGAGGGTACAATTCATTATAATATCGGTTCGGGTCATCGTAATCCTCCCGGAACAAGAGTTGTTCCCAAGGTGTGGAATGCAAAAACCTATTGTCACGAAGAAGTACTTTCTATGTTCTCGATAGTTGACATTGATGACGGTATATGCACTGTTACCGCTTACGTTGAGGACGGCAGAATTGTTGACCAATGTATTATTGATAAGACAAAAGACCTTATTCTTCCCTATGACCCCGCTCCCGTTTACGACAGAACCCGTCTTAAATTCAAGGGTTACGATTTAGGTATATGCGTTGCCCACAATTTACCCGAAAATATTGACGGCGTATGGTATATACCCATAGGTCAGATTATAAACTTCATCGGCGGTGATGTTGAACGTACCGAGGGTAAAATCCGTATCGGTGTTTACGGCAGAACTGCTCAGTTTACCGAAAATTCAACTACCGTTGTTACTGATAGCGGTACTTACGAAATGGAAGCACCCTGTTTAAGACTTAGTGAGGGTCAGCTTTACGCTCCTAAGGACGGCTTCTGTAAGCATCTTCGTATGGATGCCTACTATTACGAACACAATAATTTCATTGATATAGCATCCAACACCGAGGCTATTAACGTACCCAAGCAACCCTGAGGTGACATTTTATGTATAAACAAAAATTATCATTGTCATTAAATGGTGATTTCGGTATCCCTTTTACGGAGCAAATACGCCTTTTTAAAAAGACGGGATTTGAAGCCTTTACGGGTCATTGGCGTTCGGGTGAAGATGACAGTATAAGAGAATGTGCAAGGGTCGGTAAAGAGGAAGGGATGATTTTTAACGCCCTTCACGGACCCTTCGGTAACACGGCAAGTATGTGGGATGAAAATGAAAAAGAGGATGCCGAGGAAGGTGTGAAGGAACTTTCGCATTTTGTTGAGCTTTGCTCGGAGCTTGAGATTCCCGTTATGGTTTCCCACGTATACGTTGGTTTTGACGAAAAATGTAAGCCCACACAGTTCGGTTTAGAAAACTACGGCAGGGTAGTTGAGGTTGCCGAAAAACTCGGTGTGAAAATTGCTTTCGAAAACACCGAGGGCGAAAACGGTCTTGATGCAATTCTTAAGGAGTTTAAAAACAAGGAATGCGTTGGCTTCTGTTGGGATTCGGGTCACGAAATGTGCTACAATGATTCTAAAGATTTACTTGCCCTTTACGGCGACCAACTTATATTTACCCATATTAACGATAATCTCGGGGTTAAGGATTTTAACGGCAGAATTTTCTGGCACGACGATTTACATCTTTTGCCCTTTGACGGTATTGCCGACTGGGATTATAACGCGAAACGTCTTGCTAAGACAGGGTTCAATGACATACTTACATTTGAACTGAATAATAAATCCAAACCCAACCGTCACGAAAACGACAAGTATTTTAAAATGCCCATTGAGGAATACGTTGCCGAGGCGTACGCGAGAGCATGTAGATTTAGTTGCAAGTTGCAAATGGCAAGTGGCAAGTTGAGGGGCACTGGGTGCCGAATTATATATTAAGTAGTTGTAATGCGAAGCTTATCATCCCTGTGCGTAAGCATAGGGAGGGGGACCGTTCTTTGATAATTTAAACGTTTAAAGAGAGTGTATTCCGTGAGATATGCTCTCTTTTTTGTTGTCTTAAATCGGAACGGTGGTGGGTAGTTCACAAACCTTTAGTTGGCAGTTAGATAGAAAGATTTTTTAACATTATGGTTGTAAATTGTTATATCTTACTGAAGAGTAACCGCAAGAGAACTACCCACCACCAAAAGCGTTGCTTTTGGTCCCCCTCCCTATTTGCTAAAGCAAACAGGGATGAT
>JAZNVE010000026.1:0-2026 GCA_045592665.1 Acutalibacteraceae bacterium | reverse complement strand
ATCATCGGTTCCAAATCACTCGTATCGTTAAAATATTCCCGTATTTCATCAAGAGAAAGACCTAAGTTCTGGAAAACTCGGATTGTACGAATTTGAGTAAAGGTGTCGATGATATAATATCTGTTGCCTGTAGCACCATCTTTTTGGTCAGGTTTTATTAGACCTTTGATTTCGTAATTTAATATGGCTTTGCGTGTAATTCCAACTGCTTTTGCAATTTCACCTATGGAAAATAAGTTTTTGTTGTCCATAAAAACATCCTCTTTTTTGCATAAAAATAAAATTTTTTAGAAAAACAAAAAAACACTTGCATCGTCCCCTAAGGGACGGTGTACAATTAATATAGCATATTATATCAATTTTTTCAAGATGTGGAGGGTGATGAATTTGAAATTAAAGGATTATTGCATTAAGGAAGGAAAGGAGTATTTATTATCCGAGTGGGATGACGAAAAAAACATGCCGTTCACCCCTGAAACTGTCAGCCCGAGCAGTTCTGTTCCGGTATGGTGGAAATGCGAAAAAGGTCACTCGTGGCAGACGCAGGTGCGAAGCCGTTCAAAAACACTTACAAGATGCCCGAAATGTCTTGCGACAGAACTCTCTAAAAAGAGAAAACAACAGGTAAAAGAATTTGCAAAGAAAATGAGTTGTAAATAAGTGCCCGTTTTTTTGTACACTATTAAAAAAATAAAAATTTACTATATTATAAAGAAAGAAGGAATGAACATTGAAAAAGTTATTAAGTACAATTTTATGCTTATGTATGCTTATCAGCATACTTCCAACAAATGTGTTTGCTGCGTCGGTTGTAAATATTTTCAATATTACAGTAACCGAGCCAGTGACAGGTGAAAAGCCGGTAAATTCGGGCTCTGTTCCCTCAACGGCAAGCACCGAGGTTGTAAAGGTGGAATGGGACGGCGATTTTGATGACAACGGCTGTTTTATTGAGGGTAACTCATATAAGGTTTCCGTTACCGTCAGAATAAAGGCAGGTCAGGATAAATATATAAAATACGTTAAATCCACAACCAAAATCAACGGTCAGCTTTCTGAAATGAAAAGTCTTACCGAGGATAAAAAGCAGGCTGTGATCTGTTACACCTTTAACGTCGGTAGTAAAACCGAAGGGGGACAGGCAGGAGGTGTTGCACGGGACCTCAGCAAAGCAAAATACAGCGAGCTTTCTGTCAACGAGTTTGAATGGGAGGTTTTAAGACTTTGTAATATTGAACGTGCCAAGGAAGGTCTTGATTCGCTTTCCATGAACGGTACTCTTCAGGATATCTGCGATATTCGTGAAAAGGAGCTTGTAACCACTTTTTCTCATGACAGACCCGACGGAAGCGATTGCTACTCGGCAATTCCTTCCACTTATACCTGGAGTAATGTCGGAGAAAACATCGCAAGGGGTCAGCGTAATCCTGCGGAGGTTGTAGAATCATGGATGAACAGCCCCGGACACCGTGCCAATATTCTTAATCCCGAATTCCGCTATATGGGTGTCGGATATAATTCCAACGGAAATAACTGGGTTCAGTTCTTCTCAAGCAGTAAAGATTTCAAAACTGTTGGCAAGAACTCGTTTTCCAACAGCTCATATAATGAAAAAATATCCGAAACCGATATCAAGGACGTGTACCTGACAATTACGGCTTCCAACGGTTATAAATCTTATATGCCTGTGGATTTTGATTCCATGAAGCAGACAGGGGGCAAGTATTACCCAAGACTTGCTGTCACTCAGAACGTTTCGTTTATAAAGGTCGAGGATACCGACAGTGAAACAAACTCTGATAAAACAACCAATCAGGAAAAAGAGCCGACAGTAACAAGTCCGACAGAAGGCAAGACTACCGATCTTACAGAAGGAAGTCTTTTTGGAAAATACATACCGATTACCCATGTATACGGCACCAATTTCGGCGTACCTTACAATATGGAAGCCGGCTCTATACAGCAGTTCGATATCGGAACCCGATTCTATGACGAAACGATAGGTATACAACCAAGCTTTGCTCCG
>JAZNVE010000025.1:0-11835 GCA_045592665.1 Acutalibacteraceae bacterium | reverse complement strand
CCGCACTTCGCATTTCGCATTAAATTCGGTGCGAAGTGCCCCAATATAAAAGTGAAGTTAAGTTTGCCTCAAAATCACTTGCGAAGCAAACTTCACTACGCAGTAACTTCACTTGCCATAGGCAAACTTAGTTACAAAAATCCTCTCGTTTTAAACGAGAGGATTTTTGTATGCCAGTTCCATTGTTTTTGATAGTGCTACTGCGTCGTCTATGCCGTAGGGAATAGTACCGTCCGTTTCGATTGCATCCACCCATACGGATATGGGTTTGGGTAAATCCCGGGGAACATTGGGGAATACCCAACCGTCACCTACGTTGTAGCAGACTTTATTTAAAAATCCACCTGCGAGGATTGTGCCTTTATCACCAACGATTTCTAATTCAAAGGGATTGTTGGAGGCTACGAAACCTGTTTCGCTGACGCCGATAGCACCGTTTTTATATGTTAGTATTGTAACGGCGTTATCCTCAACGGATTTTACACGCACGTTTGTAAATGCGGAACTTGCTTTTTCGGGCTCACCCAATAACCAGTTGAGAATGTACATTGAGTGTGCACCCAAATCCATCATTGCACCGCCACCGCAGGTTTTGGGGTCGTAAAATGTTTCAGGGAGCCAACCTGCGATAGTGCCGTTATGTGCGTTACGCATACGGCAGTAGTTAACCTCGCCAACAAGACCTGAATCAACAGCGTCCTTTATCCACAAAAAGTCGCCTCTGGCTCTCCAAGGGAATGAAATACAGAATTTAACATTATTATCCTTAACTGCTTTTGCTACATCAAGAGCATCTGACTCGGTAAAGCAAAGAACTTTTTCGGTGAAAATATGTTTTTTTGCTAATGCGGCTTTTTTTATAACCTCGTGATGTAAGTCTGTGGATGTGCAGACCATAATTGCATCTACGTCATCTCTTTTTAAAAGTTCGTCATAATCTGCAACGAATTCGCAGTTGAATTCTTCTGCTTTTTCTTTGCCCTTTGCTTCGTCATTGTCCCAGAGGGCGGTTATTTTGCAAAGAGGGTTATTCTCAATTTCTTTTGCGTAACCGTGAAAATGCACGTGCCACGTGCCAACTAATGCTACATTTATCATTTTAATTGCTCCTTATTGAATTTTAATCTTCTGACAATCGTTGCCTGTAAGAGCGGCACTTACATTATCGGGTTGATGACCGCCTGCGTAAAGTACGATTTCACCGTCGGGATTAACTCGGCTACCATCTTCAAGGACGGCTTTAAGCCAATATGTATCAATATCCATTGTAACGGTGGCTTCTTCACCTGCATCAAGCTCGGTGGTTTTTACCCCACAAAGCTGATAGTGGGGAGTGTAGGTCCTGCTATCTTTATATGAAGCGTAAATCTGCGAAATTTCTTTTGCTTTCATAGAGCCTGTATTTTTAAGCTTAAGGCTAACTGTGATAATATCATCGGTTTTGTCGGTAACTTTAAAATCAGAATACTCAAAATCAGTATAGGAAAGACCAAAACCGAAGGGGTAGAGTGCATCACCGTCAATATAACGGTATGTTCTGCCCTTCATACTGTAATCGTTGAAATCGGGAATATGGTGGTTGCCGTCATAAATTGTAACGGGTAATTTACCGCTGGGTGAGAATTCACCTGCAATAAGTCTTGCGGTAGCGAGTCCGCCCAATGAACCGGGATACCAAGCGTGAATAATTGCTTTTGCGTGGTTTCTTACCTTTTCACCAACGTCAATGGAGCTACCGCACATAAGCACAACAATAACGTTGTCACATACGTCGCAAACCGCATCCGCCAATTTCTGTTGAGTTTTGGGGAGGAAAAGACTTCTCTTATCGCCACAGGCGGTGTAATCGTCATCAAAGCCCGTATCTTCACCCTCAACGGAGCAGTCAAGACCGAGAGCAAGAATTGTAATATCTGCCTCAGATGCGGCGGCAATACCGTCACTTAACATATTGTTAAATCCGCTCCAGTGGTTAAGCTGTTCAAAGCAATAGTTACAACCCTTTTCAACGCTTATATCTGCGTTTTTAAATACTTCTCTTACACCGTCTGCTACGGGGTAATACTTTGATGCGTAAGCATTGTAGTTGCCCTCGAGGGCGGTAAGTGAAAGGGCGTTGGGTCCGACAACCGCGATGCGTTTGTCTGTGTTTTTGTCAAGGGGAAGGAAGTTGTCTTTATTATCGAGAAGTACAAGGCACTGCTCCGCGGCGGTCATATTAAGTTCTTTATGCTCTTTACAGTCAAGTTTTGAATAGGGGATATCCGAATAAGGTCTTACTTCTTCAAATTCACCTAAAAGGAATCGAATGGTATAAAGTCTTTCGGCAGCGGCAGTGATATCCTCGTCAGTAACAAGGTCTTCTTCGTATGCATCAATAAGTGCATCGTAGGTTTCACCGCAGTTAAGGTCGCAGGTATTTTTAAGTGAAACGGCGGCTGCTTCTGCTTTGGTTTCGGTGAATTGGTGGAAGGTATAAATATTCTTTAACGCACCGCAGTCAGAAACGAAGTAGCCGTCAAATCCCCAACGTTTTCTAAGAATATCCGAAACTAAGTATGAATGAGCACAACAGGGTTCGTCATTGGTGCGGTTATATGCACCCATAACACCTATAACCTTACCTTCTTTTACGGTTTTTTCGAATGCGGGAAGATAGGTTTCGAAAAGGTCGTGTTCATTGGTGATAGCATTAAAACTATGACGGGTTTTTTCGGGGCCTGAGTGTACGGCATAGTGCTTTGAACAAGCACCGCCCTTTAAGAATTCACCGTCGCCCTGAATACCCTTAATAAAGGATGTACCGAGTACGGATGTAAGGTAGGGGTCTTCACCAAAGGTCTCCTGACCGCGTCCCCAACGGGGGTCACGGAAAATATTGATGTTGGGTGCCCAGTAAGTAATTCCTTTGAAAATATCAAAGTCATTATACTCCACGTGTTTGTTGTATTTTATTCTACCTTCGGTGGAAATAACATCGCCGATTTTCTCGATTAAAACGGGGTCGAAGGTTGCCGCCATTGCTATTGTGTGAGGGAATACTGTAGCAGTTCCGCTACGTGCCACGCCGTGCGCCCCCTCATTCCACCAGTTATAAGCCTTAATTCCAAGACGTTCAATAGCGGGGGAATTGTATAAAAGCTGAGAGATCTTTTCTTCAGCGGTCATTTTTGCAACAAGTTCTTTTGCTTTTTGTTTTGCTTCGTTTTTAGTCATTGGGAAAACTCCTTTTGCTACGTGTATATAGTATTAAATATAAACTAAATAATATTGGTAGTCAAGAAAGTTCGGCTTGTGAAAAGTCATAATATTTTCATCTGAAATCTGTATAAAAAAACAACAAGCCGCATTTTTGCGACTTGTTGTTTTTGGCTTTATGAAACAGTTATATATAAAATTCGGAGTTGCGCTCGGCGATTTATATGGGCGAACGCAATGTCCGAATTCTTTCAGAAGTAAAGATGCAGGATTACTGCATATCTCTGAGAATGCCATTAAGACCGATTATCTTAACAAGCTTCTTCCAGGAGAAGCCCTTTTCTTCTTCAATCTCTTTGAGAAGATTGTTACTGATTTCGCGATATGACATAGTATCGGCTCCTTTCCTTTAATTTGTGACTTCATTATAGCATATTTTCCAAAAAAATCAAGACATAATGCACAAACAAAAAGAGTTGGAGTTGTGCAAAATACACAAGCGAAGAAGTTCAAAAACTGTTTGAGAGTTATACAAAATGGTTTTTACAGTTTGTGATTAATTGTGATAATTGCACAAATGAATGTGCGGAGATTGTAACATTATGACGAAAGAATGAACTTATTAACACTTTGGTCAAAAAAAGTTTGTGAATGTTTTTATATAAAAATAGCTGTAAAAAACGTTCGTTTTTTACAGCTAATTGTTATTTTTCCTCGTGGTATTCTTGCTCTGTGTTTACATCCCATATTCGAGATTTACTGAGAGAATTGTCTTTTATACAGTTTACCGCCTCAATAGCCGTAAGCATTGAGTGGTCCATATTGTTATAGCGGTGCATACCGTTTCTTCCGATACAGTACAGATTATCTATGCCGTCAAGATACTCGCGTACTTTGTGGAATTCGTTATACGTGCCGAAGTATGCGGGGTATGCTTTTTTTACTTTGATTCTTACCGTATCTTTGACATCCGATTTATTGATAATACCGATTTTTTCTAATTCATCAAGGGCAAAATCCGTAAAATCTCTGTCGGACATATTCCAGTATTCGTCACCCTCGTTACAGAAATATTCGAGACCCACCCATACGGTGTTTTCAGGGTCTTTTACCATATAGGGTGACCAGTTATTGAATATCTGAAGTCTGCCTAATTTAACATCTCTTTCCTGAATGTAAATCCAACAATCGGGGACGATGTTTCCGAGAGTTTTATGTTTGGTTTTGTTTTCAAGAAGAAGCTTATCAACAAGTACACCTACGGTCATAAAATCTCTGTACGGAAGATTAAGGGCAATGTCTTTTACTGTGTTGGGTACTTCCTCACCCATACCATTAACAAGGTCTTTAATCGGCATTGTGGAAATATAGTAATCCGCTTTGTATTCAACGAAGCCGTCTTTGGTTTCAACACCGATTGATTTTATGTTTTTGCCTTCAAGGGTAATGGTTTTGACTGAATTTTCGCGTAAAATTTTACCACCGAGTTTTTCAACTTCTTCCGCGAGAGTTTCCCAAAGTTGCCCCGGTCCTTTTTTAGGATAATAAAACTGTTCAATAAGCGAAGTTTCGGTGTCCTCTTTCTTTTTGAAAGGTTTAGTTAAAACATTTATCACGGCTTTTGTGAGTGATAAGCCTTTTACTCTTTGTGCACCCCAATCCGCGGCGATGTATTTGGGATTTATACCCCATAATTTTTCGGTGTAATCCTCAAAAAACATCTCGTAGAGGGGTTTGCCGAAACGGTTTATATAAAAGTTTTCGAGGGAGGTTTCGTCTTTTTTCGAAACGCAGGATTTAAGATAACCCATACCCGCTTTGAAAGTTCTTGAAAAACCCATATTTATAAAGGTTTCGGGCTTTAATGAAATGGGGTAATCAAAGAATTTTCTTAAATAATAAATTCTTGAAACGCGGTTTCTTAAAAGCAGAACCTTTTCGTCGGTTTCGGGGTCAGGACCGTTGGGGTTAAGGTCTTTTTCAGTAGCTGTTTTTATATCATCATAGGATGGAGACCCCTGTAAGGGCATAAGCTCCTGCCATAATTCATTTACCTTTTCACTTTTAGAAAAAAAACGGTGTCCGCCTATATCCATACGGTTGCCGTTGTGTTGTGCAGTACGGGAAATACCGCCTATAAATTCGCTTTCTTCAAGTACAAGGGGGAGTATATCGGTGGTTTTGAGAAGTTCATAAGCCGCCGTAAGACCTGCGGGACCCGCACCGATTATAATTGCGGTTTTTTTAGACATAAAGTCAACTCCTTTTTATAAGAGTTCTCTGTAAAAAAGTCCGTTGGTTTTTAAACCGGGGATAGTTTCGTTGTTAGAGAAACTCTCGTAAATACGAGCACATTGCTCAGCTGTTTCGGTAGTGAAATACAGAACGCCGAAATCTATGGAGGTGAGATTTTTATCACCTATGTAGAGGGGTACGCTATTGTGTAAAATAGAGTATTGCTTGTCTCGGCAAAGTAGTGGGAAGTTAATACCTTTACGGTCGGTAAGGTGCGTTTTTCCGTTACAGTTACCGCAACCCGATTCGCTTTTTTGCGGACAAGAACGCATAAGCATAAGGGGTAAATGACCGTAAATGTAAATGCCTCTCGGTAAGTCACTACCAAGATTTTTGATAGTCTTTTCGGTGGTCTCAAATGATATTACAACATCCTTGAATCCCTCATTTTTATAAAAATCAAGGGCGAGGGTATTGGTTATATTTAATCCGTGAGCTCCGTAAAGGGTAAAACCTGCCTCTTTGAGAAGTTTAATACCTCCGATATTACCCGTTGAACCTTTTGTGATTCCCATGGATTTTAACTGAGCGAGTTTTTCAAGAATCTTTTGCTCGGTTTTCGGATAAATAAGCTCGGGTAATTCGGCAATTATTTTATGAGTAAGGTTAGTGATTTTGTCACTGTTTTTTAGTATTTCATCAATTGGTAAAATTATGAATTCAACATTATTAAAAATTTCTGAATACTGAGAAAATTTTTCGAACCTCGCTCTGGTTTTTGGTTTACCTAAAGGATAATAGGTTGAGGGTCTTTTAGGTATAATGTTATTAATTGTTTTCGTGTTTTCTGTTATAAGTGACTCTAATTTTTCTATGCCGTCACGACGCAAGGCGTTGAGTGATGACGCGGAAAGAGTGAGAGAGTCCTTGTTAGAAAACTCTATATTTTTTGCATAAAAAGACGTGTTACCCAATTTACTTAAATTGCGATCGGCAATTTCTTTGGGTAGGGGGGTGTTTCGGGGAGTTTCAGGTGTGTCACCGAAAGCACAAACACTTTTGTTTTCGAAAAATAATTCGAGTTTTGAGGGTTTATCTTTCTCAAGAGTGAGGGTCATTTCCACCCCGAGAGGGCGGATATCCTCACGAAATAAACTCTCAAGGTCTTTTAAAACATTTTGAGCCGAGGTAACATCCTCTTTGCCCCTGTAACCGAACATTGTTACATTACGATTCCCTGTAAGATAGCCGTCGGTGAAACCATTTCTTGAGAAAATACTACGTAAAATTTCTTTTTCATAAGGTTCACCGTTAAGGGCTTTTTTAAGACTCGAAACTGATGCGGCTACGTATTCGGGGCGTTTCATTCTGCCCTCAATTTTAAAGGATTCTACGCCGATATCCGCTAACTCATTGATACTGTCAAGGTATGACATATCTTTAAGAGAAAGGGCGTATTCTCTGCCGTGGGTGTTTTTCCAGTTGAGTCTGCACCCCTGAGCACAAAGACCGCGGTTACCGCTTCTTTCGCCGAGCATTGCGGAAAGATAACAGTTACCCGAGGCACTCATACAATGTGCACCGTGAACGAAAACCTCAAGCTCTGAAGTGACGTTTTTTCGTATCTCTTTAATCTCCTCAAGGGATAATTCACGGGCAAGGACAATTCTTGAAAATCCCATATTCTGAAGATATAAAGCACCTGAAACATTATGAACCGCCATCTGGGTTGAAGCGTGTATGGGTAGCTCGGGGCAAACCTCTTTAACTGCACGAACCGTAGCAAAATCCTGTACAATAACCGCGTCGGCACCGCTTTGTGCAATGCTTTTTACAGTTTCGTAAAGCTCGGGTAACTCCTTGTCAAAAACAAGGGTGTTGACTGTGACATAAACCTTTACTTTGCGAAGATGACAGTATTTTACCGCTTCGTTGAGATTTTCATTTGTGAAGTTTTGCGCGTTACGTCTTGCATTAAAATTACCGGCGCCGAGATATACCGCATCCGCACCGCAGATTACCGCTGCGCGTAACTGTTCATAAGCCCCTGCAGGGGCAAGAATTTCGTAATTTTTCATCTGTTAGATATCAGTAATGATTTTTTGTTTTTGGGTTCGTACTCTTAAGATGTCGCCTTTTTTTACATCCTTATCACAGTCAAGAACGAGGATTTCCTGAGGATGACAGGCGGTTTCACATTCTTCACCGTTTTCGTTTGTAATTTTGGTGCAAGTAAAGGATACACCAAAACTATCGGGGGAAAGGACCTCGATATTATCACCGAGTTTAAAGAAATTTCTTTGTTGAATTTTTAATTTTCCGTCTACGCAATCCTCAAGGGCAACACCCGCAAAGGTGCAATCCCAGTGGTAAAGGCCGTCATTTTTGTGGTCGTGTACAAGGTTGCCGAAGTAAAATCCGCTATTGTAAGGACGGTGACTTATGGCGTTAAGTTCATCATCAAGTAATTCAAGAGGTGCACTTTTATCAATTGCTCTTCTGTAAGCGTTTACCACGTGTGAAACATAGTATTCGGTTTTCATTCGACCCTCAATTTTAAAGGAGTCAACACCTGCATCCTGTAATTTATCAAGGAATGAAATTGCCTTCATATCGTGGGATGAAAGGAGGGCGGAATGGTCGTCGTATTCTTCAACCTTAAGGTATTCGTTGGGACGGTTTCTTTCGACGAGGTAATATTCCCAACGGCAGGGTTGAGTGCATTCCCCACGATTACCGCTTCTGCCGTTCATATATGATGAAATAAGGCATCTGCCCCAATATGCCATACACATAGCACCGTGTACAAAAGCTTCAATTTCCAGGTCGTCGGGGATTTTTGCGTGCATTTCGGCAATTTCGTCAATGGTCATTTCACGGGCGACAACGATTCTTGAAGCGCCTAATTCGTAATAAGCCATAGCCGCCGAATAGTTGCAACAGTTTGCCTGAGTGCTTATATGTACTTCAAGTCGGGGTTCCGCTTGTTTTATTGCTCTTAAAGCGCCTAAATCCGCAACAATTACTGCGTCGACACCTAAAGCATAAAGATTTTTCGCGTATGCTTTAAGGGGTTCAATTTCGTTGTTTTTAGTGAAACTGTTTACGGTTACGTATAACTTTTTACCCAAGTTGTGAAGGTATTTGGCGGCGGTGTCTATTTCTTCTTCGGAAAAAGCGGATTTTTCGGCTCTTAATTGAAGAAGAGGACCACCGATATATACTGCATCTGCACCGAATCTTGCGGCAGAAATAAGACAGTTCATATCCCCTGCGGGGGCTAATAATTCGCTTTTTTTCATTGCATTTACCTCGCAAATATATTTCAACATATTATGATACACTAAATCGAGATAAAAAACAAGGTAAAAACACCTAAAATTGGGGGATAATATACATTATAATGTCTTGATTTTTGTAATTATACTGTGATATAATAAACTGATTTATTTTAAACTCTCGTAGTGCGTGAGTTTTAAGGAGATGTTTTTAAAATGAAGTACGATGTTGCGGTAATCGGCGCAGGTGTTGTAGGTTCACTTATCACAAGGGAACTTTCAAGATACAACCTTAAAATTGCGCTTCTTGAAAGATGCAACGATTGTGCAATGGGTGCAACAAAAGCCAACAGTGCTATTGTACACGCGGGTTTTGATGCAGTACCCGGAACACTTAAGGCAAAATTAAATGTACGCGGCGTAGAGCTTATGAAGGATTTTTGCCGTGAGCTTAATGTTCCTTTAAAGAATAACGGTGCTCTCGTTGTAGCATTTTCAGAAGGAGAGATACCCCATCTTGAGAAGCTTCTTAAACGAGGCGAAGAAAACGGTGTACCCGGACTTCGTATAGTTGATAGAGAAGAATTAAAGACTATTGAACCCAATATCGGCGATACTGCCGTAGGTGCTCTTGTAGCCCCTACATCATCAATAGTTTGTCCCTACGAACTCACTATTGCAGGTGTTGAAAATGCAGTTAGCAATGGTGCGGAGTTTATAAGAAACTGTGAAGTTAAAAATATCGGATTTTCCGATGATGAGTTTACCCTCACTACAACACAGGGTGAAATTAAAGCGGATTATGTTATTAATGCCGCAGGTGTTCATTCAGGAAAAATCGCAAAACTTATTGGTGATGACTCTATTGAAATAATTGTTCGTCACGGTGACTATTATCTTCTTGATAAATCACAGGGAAGCCTTGCTAATTACACTATCTTCCAATGCCCCACAGAAATGGGTAAAGGTGTATTGGTTTCTCCCACAGTTGACGGAAACCTTATTGTAGGTCCATCAGCAAATGATATTGATAACGGTGACGATGTAGCTACAACTCCCGAGGGTCTTAACGGTATTTATACCGCCGCAATCAAGAGTGTACCTGCCGTTTCATTAAGAAATGCAATTACATCTTTCAGCGGTAACAGAGCCCATCCCACAACTGATGATTTTATAATCGGTTCATCTAAGGCTAATAAGAAATTTATCAATGCGGCGGGTATTGAATCTCCCGGTCTTTCATCCTCTCCCGCTATTGCAGAGATGATTGTTGATATTATGAATGAACTTACCGGTGGTATGGATAAGAAAGCGGATTTCGATCCCATACGTCCCGAGCCCGTTCGTTTCCGTCATATGAGTACCGAGGAAAGAGCAGAACTTATTAAGAAAAATAAAGCCTACGGCAGAATTGTTTGCCGTTGTGAAACAATTACCGAAGGTGAAATTTTAGACGCAATTCACGCTCCCGCAGGTGCAAGGGACGTTGACGGCGTAAAGAGAAGAACAAGAGCCGGTATGGGTAGATGTCAGGGCGGTTTCTGTGGCAGTAAGGTTGTAGAAATTCTTGCTCGTGAGTTAGGCGTTCCCATGAACGAAATTACAAAATTCGGCGGCGAATCAAAAATTATGTACGACAGAACGAAATAAGGAGGTAGGACTTATGTTGAATTATGATTTGGTTGTAGTCGGCGGGGGTCCTGCCGGTATGGCTGCGGCTTTAAAAGCTAAAGAAGAAGGCGTTGAAAAAATCGTCATTCTTGAAAGAGCCGAAACTCTCGGCGGTATTCTTGAACAATGTATTCACACAGGCTTCGGTCTTCACTATTTCGGTGAGGAACTTTCGGGTCCCGAATATGCGGGTAGATTTATAGAGCTTGTTGAAAAAACAGACATTGATGTTTTTACAGACACAATGGTACTTAATGTTTCCGATGATAATGTGGTTACTGCGGTAAATAATAATGAAGGTCTTATGCAGTTCAAAGCGATAGCAGTTGTTCTTGCTATGGGTTGCCGTGAAAGACCCCGCGGAGCACTTTCTATTGCAGGTTCAAGACCTGCGGGTATTATGACCGCAGGTACTGCACAGAAATACGTTAATATTGACGGCTATATGCCCGGTAAAAAGGTTGTTATATTAGGTTCGGGCGATATCGGTCTTATTATGGCACGTCGTATGACTCTTGAAGGTGCCGAGGTTAAGGTTGTTTGTGAACTTATGCCTTACTCAGGCGGTCTTACAAGAAATATTGTACAGTGTCTTGACGATTTCGGTATTCCGTTAAGACTCAGTTGTACAGTTGTTAAAACCCATGGTAAAGAAAGACTTGAGGGTGTTACAATAGCAAAGGTTGATGAAAGATTACAACCCATTCCCGGTACAGAGGAATATATTGAGTGTGATACACTCCTTCTTTCTGTTGGTCTTATTCCCGAAAACGAACTTTCTAAAGATGTGGGCGTTGAACTCGACAGAGTTACAAGCGGTCCCGTTGTAGACGAATACAGAGAAACTCTTAAACCCGGTATTTTCGCTTGTGGTAACGTTTTACAGGTTCACGACCTTGTTGACTACGTAACCGAGGAAAGCCAGATTGCCGGTAAGGGTGCCGCAGACTATATTTTCGGTAAGAAAAAAGGCGGTACATTCATTAATACCAAGGGTATTGACGGTGTACGTTACATTGTTCCTCAGAGAGTTAATATTGAGGGCGAAGAAAACCTTAAACTCTATTTCCGTGTAGGTCAGGTTTATAAGGGTGCAAAGGTTGTTGTTGAATGTGACGGCGAAGTTCTTTCATCAAGAAAGAAAGTTAAACTTGCCCCCGGTGAAATGGAAAATGTAGTTATTACTACAGAAATGCTTAAGAAAATGAACGAAAACAGCGAAATTACAGTTCGCATTGAACAATAAGGAGTGGGAGAAATGAAAAAAAGTCTTATTTGTGTATCCTGCCCTTTAGGATGTCCTATTGAGGTTGAAATCGAAAACGGCGAGGTTATTGCGGTTACGGGTAACACCTGTAAACGTGGCGATGCTTACGCACGTGCGGAAATCACAAATCCTGTAAGAAGCCTTACTACAAGTGTTAAGGTTGAAGACGGTGTTCACCCCGTTGTT